>NZ_JAJLOZ010000085.1:0-18589 GCF_025548615.1 Arthrobacter sp. A2-55
CTGCAGCCACGTCCAACCTCTCTTAAAAGCAGTGTGGGCGCCCAGGACTGTGGTCGTGGGCGTTTACCAATCACTCTAGACCGACGCAACGGCTTGTGCGTAGCCGGAGCCCGTCCATGAAGAAACCGCCGGTCGCGCCGCCGTCGTGCGTTAAAGATAGGGAGGGGCCCGGGGATGGTGCTGGCAGCACAGGATTTCAGCCCCACATCGCGCTGATTGGCGCCGCGCTGCCCCCGGCAGCGGCGGGGGGCAGCGCTTGCAGCCCGGAATGGCCGGCGTAATGTAAATCACGTCCATGTCGGGCGCTGCAACCCGGAAGCTGATCTGCGGCGCGGTGTAGAGGCAATATGGGCGCACCCCCTAGACTGGGACAGGTAAAACGTAAACCAACGCGGAAGCGTTGAACGCAGGAGGAATCAAGTGAGCGAGGCCGACGCCGGCACTGTAGCCAAGGTGGCAGGCAAATTGGGGTTCAAGGACGGGGATCTTGTCCAGGAACTCGGATACGACGACGACGTTGATTTTTTGCTTCGGGACAACATTGAGGACCTGATTGGTTCACAGATGTTCGATGAGGACGACCATGACGTGGTTGACGCCGTTATTTTTTGGTGGCGCAAGGACGACGGCGACCTGGTCGACGCACTGGTGGATTCCCTGACCACCTTGGATGAGGGCGGCGTGGTGTGGATCCTCTCGCCGAAGTCCGGCCGCGACGGCTACGTTCCGCCGGCTGAAATCCAGGAGGCCGCCCCTACGGCCGGGCTGCATGTGACCACCACTGCCGGCGTTTCCGCCGACTGGGCAGCGACCCGGCTGGTTCCGCGCAAGCGCCAGTAATGGACCGCGTCGGCGCACCCTTGGGCGTTCGGGTCGGGGACACGGCTCCGGACTTCTCGCTGTCCAACCAGTTTGGCGAACCCGTGTCCCTGGTTGCACTGCGCGGCGGGCCGGTCGCCGTCGTCTTTTATCCCTTTGCCTTTTCCGGCATCTGCACGGGTGAACTGTGCGAGCTGCGGGACAACTTCGCGGAGTTTGCCGCCGCCGGGGTCAGGTTGCTGGCCGTTTCGGTGGACAGCAAGTACACGCTGCGGGCCTATGCCCAGGCCGAGGGCTACACCTTCGACCTGCTGGCGGATTTTTGGCCCCACGGCGACGTGGCACGGCGCTACGGCGTCTTTGATGACGACCGCGGCATGGCCGGTCGCAGCACCTTTGTCATTGACGCCGGAGGTGTGGTGCGCGATGCTTTCAGCACGCCCACGGGCCAGGCCCGCCCGCTGGATAGATACCGTCAGGCGTTGGCGGCACTTTAGCCGGCCTGCACCGGCGTTGGTAAAATTGTTCCGAAGTTTTTCCAGGTGTTCGTGCAAGGGGGAGCGGTGGCTGAGGCGGAAATTCCCGGCGGGGACGCGGTGCGCCCGGGCATTGGCCTGACCGGCCTGGTGCAAAACACGGCGGGGCTGGCCCAGCCCCTGGACGCGGCCGCGCGGGCAACCCTCGACGGAATGGCCGCCGTCCTTGGCGCGGGAAAATTTGCCCTGCTCACGGGGGCCGGCCTCAGTACGGATTCGGGCATTCCCGACTACCGGGGCCCCAACGCCGCACCCCGCCACCCGCTCACGTACCAGGAGTTCGTGGGCAATGAGGCCCTGCGGCGCCGCTATTGGGCGCGGAACCACATTGGCTGGGCCACCATGCGCCACGCCGAGCCGAACATCGGCCATTTTACCGTGGCATCCATGGACAGGGCCGAACTGCTGACCGGGGTCATCACCCAAAATGTTGACCGGCTGCATGAAGCGGCCGGGGCGGAAAATGTGGTGGACCTCCACGGCCGCTTCGACACAGTAGCCTGCCTGCAGTGCGGGGAGCTGTACCCCCGCTCCTTCATAGCCGTGGTCCTGGCCGAGCTCAACCCGGGTTTTCTGGAGGAGGTGGCGCAATCAGGCGGTGTTGCCGCGGGACCGGATGCGGATGCCGACCTGGACCATGAGCAATTGATTGAATCCTTCCGGGTGGCCCGCTGCCCGCTGTGCGGGGGCATGCTCAAGCCGGATTTTGTGTTCTTCGGCGAAAACGTGCCCAAGGACAGGGTGGAGCGTTCCTTTGCGATGCTTGATGCGGCGGGGGCCCTGCTGGTGGCCGGCTCCTCGCTGACCGTCATGAGCGGCCTGCGCTTTGTGAGGAGGGCGGCCAAGGATGGCAAGGACGTCTTCATCATCAACCGAGGCCCCACGCGGGGCGACGAGCTCGCGGGCAGCAAGCTCGAAGCCGGTGTGAGCGAATCGCTGACCTACCTTGCCGAGGCCCTGCCCGGCCGATTGGTGCATTAGTTGCCGCATCGGGTACAGTAGTTTCTCGTTGGTCCGCCCGGCACGCGTAAAGTGGGCCGGCGAAACAGCACCTTGGGTCTTTAGCTCAGCTGGTAGAGCGCCACGTTTACACCGTGGATGTCATCGGTTCGATCCCGGTAGGACCCACCACGAAAAACCCCGCCATTGCGCGGCCTCACGGCCCGGAACGGCGGGGTTTTCTGCTGCCCGGGTTTGTGTGGGCGGACGCGTTGCGTGGGCGCGGGACGGCCCGTCGCCTTGAATGTCGGACCCCCTCCGTAACGTTCCAGCCATGAAGAACTTTCCTGAGCGCGTACTTGTACAAACTACCCCGGCCGGGGAGCCGGTGGCCGTTGAGCGGGGCGGGCGGCAGTGGCTGGTGGCGGAGGAACCCCTGCGCTGGTTTGAGCGCATCAACTGGTGGGAGCGCTCGGCCCGGATGCCGCGGGGCCAGGGCCGCATTGACGTTGAGGTGTGGCGGGTCCAGGCGCGCCTGGGGCGCAATCCGCGCAGCGACCTGGCCACCCTTGAACTGGAGCGCGACCAAATGGGTGGTGGGTGGCAACTGCGGGCTTGGACATAAGGCTGCCTGACCGTCTGTGTGCCGCACGAAGCCCGGGCTTAAACTGAAAGGCTCCTCGCCACAGCTATTGGGGGACGCTGTGGAGAGGAGCCAGTAATAAAAATATATAGGGTGCCCGGCCCAGATGCAAACTGACACGCAGAATTTCCGGATGTAATTTTTTTTGGGCTGCCTCGCCGGTGGTTGTCCGCTCGCCTGGCAACAGGCTGCGGACCGCGCCGGTGCATTGAAGGCTTAAATGGAAGGGCCCTCCACTGTGGCTATTGGGGGACGCCACAGTGGAGGACCTGAAAAAGAATATACCCTGCCTGCCGGATTTGTACAATAGCGGACGTTCTACGTCTGGCAAGGGCCAGTATGATGGAGAGTGTTCACTGCAATGAACCATTGCATGCGGTGGCGCACCGGCTGGCGGCGCCTCTGCCGGCCCCCAAGCACGGAGGATTTCATGGGCGACACCCAGCTCAAGCAGGCTAATGCCGAGCACGCCAAGGGCGGCGAATCACGCACACACGCAACGCCGGCACCGGCGGTGACACGGGCGGCCGCCGTGCTCAATGCCCTGGCGGAATCGGAATCCGGCCGGCTGACGCTCAGCGACCTGGCGCGGGGGCTGGGCATTCCCAAGTCGTCCACCTCCAACCTCCTGCAGGCGCTGGAGGATGCCGAGCTGATCAGCCGGCAGGGGGCCGACTATGCCCTTGGCGTGAAGCTGGTGGAACTCGGTGCCGCCTACTTGAGCCGGCGTGATGAAGTCAGGGAGTTCTACCGGTTTTGCGAGCAGGCGCCAACGCTCAGGGGCGAGACGGTCCGCATTGCCATGCTCGACGGCGACAATGTCATCTATCTGGCCCGTTATGAAGGGCACCCGGCAGTGCGCCTGACGTCGAACATCGGGGACAAGATGCCGGTATCCGTTTGCGCCGTGGGCAAGGCACTGGTGGCGCGGCTGCACGACCACGACATCGCGCAACTTTATCCGGACGCGCTGAAGCTGCCGGCCATGACCCCCAAGTCGCTGGCCACGGGCAAGGCGTTCAAGGCGGAAATCCTAAAAGTCCGTGCCCAAGGCTATGCCTTCGAAGACGAGGAATCCACCTTGGGCGTGGTGTGCCTGGGCATGGCCGTGCCAACCCGCGGCGCCCATGGGCCCAGCCTGGGCGTTTCCGTGACCGCGTTGAAGGCCACCTTCTCCGATGTGCAGCGCGATGCAATGGTGGGCGAACTGCGTGAATTGACACGCGCCCTTGGAAATCCCATGGGGTAGCCGGGCCGGGCTGCCGCAATATGGCCGCTGGATGAACTGCCACCCTTGGCGATGTGTTCAACATGATGTACGCTGTTCAACATAGTGATCGAGCTCATAGCTCGTTGTTGCCCGTCCGGACCAACGGTGGTCCCGGAAGTTTCGAGGGAGAAGCAGTGACTACACAGCCTTTAAATGCCCAGGCCGCAGCCGCGGACAATGACACCATCCCGGTGGATCCGGAGCAGCTGCGCCGTGCCACCCTGGCCAGCTCCGTGGGATCAGCCCTGGAATACTACGACTTCTACATCTACGGCCTGGCCTCGGCGCTGATTTTCAGCCCGCTGTTCTTTTCCCCGCTTGGCCCCACGGGGGGCCTGATTGCCTCCTTCGCCACGTACGGCGTCGGCTTTGCCGCCCGCCCCTTCGGCGGCCTGATCTTCGGTTACATCGGGGACCGCTTCGGCCGCAAGCAGGTGCTGCTGCTGACCATCGGACTGATGGGAACGGCGTCGTTCTGCATTGGGCTGCTGCCCACCCACGCCCAGGCCGGCATGCTGGGCGCCGTGCTGCTGGTGATCCTGCGCATCATCCAGGGGCTCGGGGCCGGGGCCGAGCAGGCCGGCGCCACCACCCTGATCTCCGAGGTGGCCCCGCGCCGGCGCCGCGGCTTCTTTGCCGCCCTGCCGTTCGTTGGCATCCAGGTGGGCACCCTGCTCGGCGCCGGCACCTTCGCCCTCATGGGCCTGGCCCACCCCGAGGTGCTGACCGGGTGGCTGTGGCGCGTGCCGTTCCTGGCCAGCGCCATCCTCATTGCGATCGCCATTTACATCCGCCTGAAACTGAAGGAAACGCCCGTCTTCCAGCAACTGGAGAAGCACAAGGACGTCACCCGCAACCCGTTGGGCGTGCTGTGGCGAACCTCCCGGAAGAACGTGCTGATCGGCATCGGCTTGCGCATGGGGGAAAATGGCAACTCCACCATTTACTCGACTCTGCTGGTGGGCTTCATGGCGGCCAAGGGCGGCATCTTCGAGGGCGACAAGTTCATCGGCCCCGTGGGCCTGCTGATTGCCGCCGGCTTCTCGGCCATCATGGTGGTCGCGTTCGGTGCCCTGTCCGACCGCGTGGGCCGCGTCAAGGTGTACCGCTACGGCGCGCTGTTCCAGCTGCTCTTCGCCTTCCCGGCGTTCTACCTGATCTCCCTGGGCAACGTGACCCTGGTCTGGATTGTCATGACCGTGGGCATCGCGCTGGGCGTGCAGTCCATGCTGGGCCCACAGTGCGCCCTGCTGCCCGAACTGTTCGGCTCCACCCACCGGTTTACCGGCGTGGCCATGAGCCGTGAAATCTCGGCCGTGTTTGCCGGCGGCATCGCCCCGTTCGTGGGCGCCCTGCTGCTGGGCCTGACCCACCAGTCGTGGATGGTGCTGGCCGGCTATTCGCTGGTCCTGGCCGGGATCTCCTTTGCGGCCACCTTCGCCACCCCTGAAACGGTGGGCCGCGACCTGATGCTCACCGAAGACGCCTGAGCAGGCAATCCCGGAAAGCGCCCGCTCCGGCGGGCGCCTTCTGCGTGTCCCGGCTTAGGGAAAGCGAACGACGGCGGCCGCCCGCCTGTTGCTGTCCGCGCAGCCCCGCCTGGGCCTGAGGCCTGCCAGAGGCGGAGTGCAGATTTCCAGGGCGCACAAAGAGGGAGGGAGCCTCCGGCCGGAGGCTCCCTCCCTCTTTGCGGGCGGTGCGGTGCGCCGGGCTCAGTAGAAGTGCACGGGATCAACTACATGCAGCAGCGGCTCGCCGGACAGGAAGCGGGCCAGGTTGTCGGCAAAGCGCTCGGCGATCAGGCGGTTCTCCGCAACGCTCAGGGCCGAGGTGTGCGGGGAAACCATCACGCGCGGGTGGGACCACAGGGGGCTGTCCTGGGGGAGCGGCTCCACGGCAAAAACGTCCAGGCAGGCGAAGGAGACCTGGCCGTTGTCCAGCGCTTCCAGCAGGGCCTCCTCGTCAATGACCGTCCCGCGGCCGACATTGACCACCACCGTTCCGGGCTTCATCGCCGCGAACACCTCGGCGTTGATCATTTTCTCCGTGTACGGCGTGCCGGGGAGTGTGTTGATGAGGGCGTCGGCGTTCGCCAGCAGCCCGGGCAGCCCCTCCGTGTCGGTCACCTCGTCCACGCCGTCGACGGGTCCGACCGATCGCTTCGTGCCGCTGACGTTCATGCCCATGGCGCGGGCCAGGCGGGCCGTTGCCACGCCTATCTCGCCCAGCCCGGTAATGACCACGTTGGAGCCGCTCACCAGGCGAGTGGGGGTGCGCAATGGCGGCCAATGCTTGGCGGCCTGGTCGGCGGCCATCTGCGGAGTCCGCTTGAAACCGTTGAGCACGCCCATCATGGCGAACTCCGCCAGCGTCAGCCCGTGCACTCCGGCTGAGCTGGTGACGGCAATTCGCTGCAGCTGCCCGCTGGACAGCCCGGCGGCCTTGACCGCTCCGCCCGCCCCGGCGGCCATGGCCTGAATCCACTGGACCTTCCCGCTGGCCGCAATCTCCGCCAGCCCCGCGGCGTTTTCGTTCGGGAAGCCGTACAGCACGTCTGCCGCGCGCAGCATGTCCCAATAGCGGGCTTCCTGTTCCGGAGTCCTCTCGAAGGCAGGATCGCCGGCGTGGTCGGCCGGGAAGCGCTCCGGGGGCAGCAGCTCCGGTTCGTACAGGACGGTGACTGAAGGGTGCGCGGCGCGGATGGCCTGCACGTGCTCCGCTTCAAGGGGGACGGCAATCGCAACGGTGACATTTTCAGGGGTCATGGTGTTCATCATACTGAATTGTGGATAGAATGCTGAACGCATTAAGGTAATGATTTTTCGCCGGGCCACGCCCGCCAAGCCACAAAGTTCTCAGGACAGGTGCACCATGACTCACTCCGCGGTCCTATTGCCGGGCACGCCCACCGTGGGATTTGCCGGCCTCGGCCACATGGGCGCCCCCATGGCTGCGCGGCTGCTGGCGGCCGGCATTTCCATGGCCGTCTGGAATCGGTCACCGGCCGCCGTCGCCAGCCTCAAGTCACAAGGAGCCGCGACGGCCCCCTCCGTCGAGAGCCTGCGCGACTGCCAAACCATCATCTTCATGCTCCCGGACCTCGGCTTCATTGAGGAGGCAGCCGAGGCCCTGCTCAACAGCTGGCGGGCCAGCCCGCCCAGCCCGGGGACCGTCGTCGCGGTCATGAGCAGCGTTTCCCCGCAGGGCGTGCAGGCCTTTGGCGCCACGGTCAAGGAGGCAAGCGGCGGGAACGCTTCCGTGGTGGATGCCCCCGTCAGCGGTGGCACCGTGGGCGCGGAAAAAGGCACGCTTGCCATCATGGCCGGGGGAGCGGAGGCCGACTTCCAGCGGATCCTCCCTGTACTGGAGGCCATGGGCGCCACCGTCCGCAGGCTGGGGGAACTCGGTGCGGGATCGCTCGCCAAGGCCTGCAACCAACTGCTCGTCGGAACCACTGCGGCCGCGCTCGCGGAGGCGGCCGAACTCGCCGAACGCTCCGGCATGGACGTGCCGGCCCTTTTTGAGGTGCTGGCCGGCGGGCTGGCTGGCAGCCAGGTGCTGCGCATCGTGGGGCCGCGAATCGCGGCCAAGGACTATGCGCCCACGGGCCCGGCAAAATTCATGCACAAGGACCTGGGTTTTGTGCTGGAAAGTGCCGCCGCTGCCGGGTCCGCCGTTCCCATGGCTGCGGCCGGGCGCCAGCTGTACGGCACGCTGATCGACCAGGGGTTGGGGGATGCGGACCTTGCGGCGGTGCGCGAGAGCATCGCCCGGCTGGCACCGCACACCTGACGGCAGCCCAACCCCGCCAGCCCATTTTTTTGATGAAGCATGTGACGACGAAAAGGACCCCTGCATGACTGCAATGTTTGACTTGACCGGCCGGGTTGCCCTTGTGACCGGCTCCAGCCGGGGAATCGGCAACTCGCTGGCCCGCGGGCTGGCCGAAGCCGGCGCAACCGTGGTGCTCAACGGAATCAACGGGGAACGCCTTGCCGCTGCGGAGGCGGCCATGGCGGCTGACTTTGCGCCAGGCCGGATTCGTTCCCGGGCCTTCGACGTCACCAGTGACACCGCCGCAGCGGCCGGCGTCACCTGGATTGAGGCCAACGTGGGGCCGCTGGCGATTCTCGTCAACAATGCCGGCATCCAGCACCGGGTGCCGCTCCTTGACCTGGACGTGAAGGACTGGGACCGGGTCCTCACCACCGACCTGACCAGCGCCTTCCTGGTGGGCCGGGAGGCAGCCCGCGGCATGCTGTCCCGGGGCCGCGGCAAGATCATCAACATCTGCTCCGTGCAGACGGACCTCGCCCGGCCCACCATCGCCGCCTACACCGCAGCCAAAGGCGGGCTGCGCAACCTGACCCGCGCCATGACCGCCGAATGGGCGTCCGGAGGGCTGCAAATCAATGGCATTGCGCCCGGCTACATCCACACCGAAATGACCCAAAACCTGGTGGACGACGAGAAGTTCAATGCCTGGATCCTGGGCCGCACCCCGGCCAACCGGTGGGGGACAGTGCAGGACCTGGTGGGACCGGCCGTCTGGCTGGCCTCGGAAGGATCAAATTTTGTCAACGGCCAGACCATCTTCATTGATGGCGGCATGACCGTTGTTGTCTAGAAAGGGAACGCCATGACCGAAGCTCTTGAACTCCCCGCCACCGCCCCCGCCGTGGTGGCCCACGGCAAGGACGATCTCCGCATCGAGGACGTCCCGTTGAAGCAGCCGGCACCCGGGGAGGCCGTCGTCGAGATTGCCTACGGCGGCATCTGCGGTTCCGACCTCCACTACTGGCTGCACGGTGCTGCCGGGGAGTCCATCCTCAGGGACCCCCTGGTGCTGGGCCACGAGGTGGTGGGCATTGTGGCCCGGGCCGCCGCGGACGGCACGGGTCCGGCTGCCGGCACGCCCGTTGCCGTCCACCCGGCCACCCCCGGACCGGGTGCCGCGCGCTACCCGGCGGACCGGCCCAACCTGTCCCCGGGCTGCACGTACCTGGGCAGCGCCGCCCGACACCCCCACACGGACGGCGCCTTCCTGCGCTACGCCAACCTGCCCGCCAGGATGCTCAGGCCGCTCCCGCCGGAACTGCCACTCCGGCGGGCCGCCGTCGTCGAACCGGCCAGCGTTGCCTGGCACGCCGTCTCCCGGGCGGGAGACGTGAAGGGGAAACGGGCGCTCGTGGTGGGCGCCGGGCCCATCGGCACCCTGGCCGTCGCCGTCCTCAAGCGTGCCGGCGCCGCCCACATCACCGCCGTCGACATGTTTGACAAACCGCTGGCCATTGCTTCCACTGTCGGTGCGGATACCGTGCTGAAGGGCGACGACGAAGCGGCCATCGCGTCCGTGGAGGCCGACGTCGTCATTGAGTCCTCGGGCAACCGCTTCGGCCTGGCCTCGGCCATCAACGGCGCCGCACGCGGCGGCCGGGTGGTCATGGTGGGCCTGCTGCCATCCGGACCCCAGCCCGTGCCCGTCTCCCTGGCCATCACCCGGGAGCTGGAACTGGTGGGATCCTTCCGCTTCAACGATGAAATTGACCAGGTCATTGCCGCGCTTGCCGACGGCTCCCTCGTCACTGACCCCGTCATCACCCACGAATTCCCGCTGTCGCAGGGCCTGCAGGCATTTGAGATGGCACGGGACTCGGCGTCGTCGGGGAAGGTGCTGCTGAACTTCGGCGCGTGAGTCTGAGGAGCCTGAAGCAACTCGGACAGCTGAAGCGAACGGGCCGCCGTCGGGCAGCCAAGTTGGGCGGAAACTGCACACATGTTCCGTCCGCGCAATATTGGGCACGATTCGCCCGCCCCGAATGGGGAACCCCGGCGGGCCCCGATAAGCTGGGGGAAACCGCTTGTAAATACTGAGGAGGACTGCATGTCTGCACAGATTGGCGTCACAGGACTGGCCGTGATGGGTGCGAACCTGGCCCGCAACTTGGCCCGCAACGGCTACACCGTGGCCCTGCACAACCGCTCCGTTGAAAAGACGGACGCCCTCTTGGAAGCCCACGGGGCCGAGGGCGACTTTGTCCGCACGGAGACCCTGGCCGAGCTGGTCGAGTCGCTGGAGAAGCCGCGCCGCGTGCTCATCATGGTCAAGGCCGGCGCCCCGGTCGACTCCGTGATCGACCAGCTGGTCCCGCTCATGGAGGCCGGGGACATCATCATTGACGGCGGCAACTCCAACTTCCAGGACACCCGCCGCCGCGAAGCCGACCTGGCCAAGAAGGAACTCCACTTCGTGGGCGTGGGCGTCTCCGGCGGCGAGGAGGGCGCACTGCTGGGCCCCTCCATCATGCCGGGCGGTTCCAAGGAGTCCTACGACGCCCTCGGCCCGCTGCTGGAAAAGATTTCCGCCAAGGTCGACGGCGAACCCTGCTGCGCCTGGATCGGCACCGACGGCGCCGGGCACTTTGTCAAGATGGTCCACAACGGGATCGAATATGCCGACATGCAGGTCATCGGCGAAGCCTACGACCTGCTGCGCAGCGCGGCAGGAATCGAGCCCGCCGAGCAGTCCGCCATTTTTGCCAAGTGGAACGAGGGCCAGCTGGCCTCCTTCCTCATCGAGATCACCGCTGAAGTCCTCGGCCATGTGGACGCCAAGACCGGCAAGCCGCTGGTTGACGTGATCGTGGACTCCGCCGGGCAGAAGGGCACGGGCCGCTGGACGGTCCAGTCCGCCCTGGACCTGGGCTCGCCGACGTCGGCCATTGCCGAGTCCGTGTTTGCCCGCGGGCTCTCCTCACAGCGCGGCCAGCGTGCCATTGCCCAGGACGTCCTGGCCGGGCACGAAGGCACCGTGGAACTGGGTTCCGACTTTGTCGAGGATGTCCGCCAGGCGCTGTACGCGTCCAAGCTCATCAGCTACGCGCAGGGGATCGACATGCTCACCTCCGCCGCCGGCGAGTACAACTGGGACTTGAAGCTGGATGAAATCGCGTCCCTGTGGCGCGGCGGCTGCATCATCCGCGCCGAACTGCTCAAGGACATCACCAAGGCCTACGCCGCCGAGGAAAAGCCCGCGAACCTGCTCTTCGCCCCGGCGTTTGCTGCGGAAATCGCCGAGGTTCTCCCCGCCTGGCGCCGCGTGGTCTCCACCGCAGTCCAGCTGGGCATTCCCGTGCCGGTGTTCTCCTCCTCGCTGGCCTACTACGACGGCCTGCGCCGCAAGCGCCTGCCGGCCGCCCTGACCCAGGGCCTGCGCGACCTCTTCGGCGCCCACACCTACAACCGTGTTGACGTTGAAGGCACCTTCCACACGCAGTGGAGTGGGGACAAGAGCGAAGTCAGCGCCGTCGACACGCACTGACCCGCGAGCTCGTGGCGCAGCGGTTGCCTTTGGCAGCGGCTGCGCCACAGTTGTTTCACCAGGTTGTTCAAGGGCAGGAACGACGCCGGCAACCGTGCGGGCCGGCGTACCTTGGCCTCCCGGAAGTGCTCAGCCCCGCCAGGCGGTGAGAACTTCCGGTCCTGCCTCCGTGATGGCGACGGTGTGTTCGGTGTGGGCAGTGCGTGCGCCCGTGGCGCTGCGCAGGGTCCAGCCGTCAGGGTCCATGACAAGTTCGGCAGTGTCGGCCATGAGCCACGGTTCTATGGCCAGGAGCAGGCCGGGTTGCAGGATATATCCGCGCCCTGCCCGGCCGTTGTTGGGGATGTGCGGATCCTGGTGCATGGTGGATCCAACCCCGTGCCCGCCAAACTCGGTGTTGACGCTGTATCCCGCCGAGGACAGGACGCCGCCCACAGCATGGGAAATGTCCCCGATGCGTGCTCCGGGCCGGGCGGCTTCAATTCCGGCTGCCAGGGCGGCCCGTGTTGTGTCAATCATGCGCTGGTCCTCGGTGCCGAGCGGCGTGCCGACGATGAAGCTCACCGCCGCGTCCGCGACGATGCCGCCCAGGGACACGGCAAAGTCGAGTGTCAGCAGGTCTCCGTTGCACAGTGCGTAGTCGTGGGGCAGCCCGTGCAGCACGGCATCGTTGACCGAGGTGCAGATGACGTGCCCGAAGGGCCCCCGGCCGAACGACGGGGCGTAGTCGACATAGCAGGATGTGGCGCCTGCCGCGGCAATCATTTCCGCGGCCCAGTCATTGATCTCCAAGAGATTGGTGCCGACCGCCGTCCGCTCCTGGAGGGTATGCAGCACGCGGCCAACAAACTGCCCGGTTGCACTGGCGCGGGCCAGCTCTGCCGGGGTGAGGATTTCAATCACGGGCTGTCCTTCCAGGTTTCCAATAACAATACCGGTAATACTATACCGCTATGATGGATCCATGGTCCGTTTACCCCTGTCCCCGGAAGAAGTCATGCGCGGCAAGTTGCTTGGCGAGCTGCTGCGGCGGGCGCGCGGCGGCAGGCCCATGCTTGACGTTGCGCTGGCTGCCGGCATTTCGCCCGAGACATTGCGGAAGATTGAAAGCGGCAGGGTGCCAACGCCGTCGTTCTCCACGGTGGCGATGCTGGCCATGGTTCTGGGGCTGTCCCTGGACAATGTTTGGGGGACCGTCTACGACGGACCTGGAATAGGCAATGCGGGCGCTGAGGGGGAGCGGTCCCGCCAGGCTTCCTGAGCCGGGCCGGATGCTTGCGGCCTTGGGCTCCCCGGACTTGGCCTCCGCGGACTGGAGGCCTAGATCCACATGGCCGGGTCTATGTACTCGGCCGGGTCCACGGCGGGCGCCATCTCCTTCTTGGAGTCGCGGTGCCGCCACGTTGCGGGGATGCCGGTGATGATGGAATTTGCCGGGGCGTCCTTGACCACCACCGCGTTTGCACCAATGGCGGAGTCGTCGCCGATGTGGATCGGGCCGAGCACCTTGGCGCCGGCACCGATGGTGACCCGGTTGCCGATGGTGGGGTGGCGCTTGACCTTCGCCAGTGAACGCCCGCCCAGCGTGACGCCGTGGTAGATCATGACGTCGTCCCCGATTTCGGCGGTCTCGCCAATGACCACCCCCATGCCGTGGTCAATGAAGAACCGCTTGCCGATCGTGGCGCCCGGGTGGATTTCAATGCCCGTGGCAAAGCGTGCCAGCTGTGACAGCGCCCGCGCCGGGAAACGCAGCTGCGGGTTGGCCCACATCCTGTGCGTGAGGCGATGCACCCAAATGGCGTGCAGCCCGGAATAGACAAAGAAGTTCTCCGCGGAACCGCGGGCCGCCGGGTCATGTGACCGGGCGGCCTCGAGGTCCTCACGTAACCTGGCGAAAAAACCCACAGAAGTCCTTCAGTTCGCTTTTCAGCCGCGGATGTCGTCGTAGAGAATGGTGGAAATGTAGCGCTCGCCAAAGTCCGGGACCACGGCAACAATCAGCTTACCGGCGTTTTCTTCCCGCTTTGCCAGCTCGAGGGCACCCCAGACTGCCGCGCCGGCGGAGATGCCGCCCAGGATTCCCTCCTGGTTGCCCAGGGCGCGGGCCACGGAGACGGAGTCTTCCAATGTGGCGTCGAGCACCTCGTCGTAGATGTCCTGGTCCAGAATTTCCGGGATGAAGTTCGCCCCGAGGCCCTGGATCTTGTGCGGACCGGGTGCCCCGCCGTTGAGGATGGCGGAGTCCTTGGGCTCCACGGCCACAATCTTCACGCCTGGCTTGCGGCTGCGCAGCAGGCGGCCGGCGCCTGTGATGGTGCCGCCGGTGCCGATGCCGGCCACCAGGATGTCAATGGCGCCGTTGGTGTCTTCCCAGATTTCCTCACCCGTGGTGGTCCGGTGGATTTCGACATTGGCGGGATTGGCGAACTGCTGGGCCCAGATGGAATTCGGAGTGTTGGCGACGATTTCCTTGGCCTTTTCCACGGCTCCGCGCATGCCCTCCGAGCCCGGTGTCAGCACAATCTCGGCACCGTATGCGCGCAGCATGACGCGGCGCTCGGTGGACATGGTCTCCGGCATGGTCAGGATCACCTTGTAGCCGCGGGCCGCGCCCACCATGGCCAGGGCAATTCCGGTGTTGCCTGAGGTTCCTTCAACGATTGTTCCGCCCGGGCGCAATTCCCCGGAGGCCTCGGCAGCGTCAATGATGGCCACGCCAATGCGGTCCTTGACGCTGTTGGCGGGGTTGTAGAACTCGAGCTTTACGGCGATGGTGGCGTTGAGCCCCTCGGTCAGCCGGTTCAGCCGCACCAGGGGGGTGCCGCCAACCAGTTGCGTGACATTGTCGTAAATACGTCCCATGGGTGTTCCTGTTCTCAATATTGGAGGGTGTGCCGTGCCGGGGCCGGACGGTTCCGCCTGCCCGCAAGAGTGCTAAAGCGCCAGCGTATCGACCGCGGGCGGCCACTTTCTACGCCGTGAGCCACTGGGCGTAATGTTTTCTCACCTTTGCGATCTTCGGGTTGATAATGACCTGGCAGTAGCCCACTTCGGGCCGGCGGGCGTAAAAGTCCTGGTGCTCCGCCGTTGCCTCGTAAACGGTGCCCAGGGGCTCCAGCGAGGTCACGATGGGGTCGCGCCAGTTTGGCTGGTTGCGCACGATCGCTGCACGGAAGGCCGCTTCGTCCTCCGTGGTGGCGTAAAACATCGAGGACCTGTACTGGGTCCCGGTGTCGTAGCCCTGGCGGTTCAGCGTGGTCGGGTCGTGTTGGGCAAAAAACATGTCCAGGATGACGTCCGCCGGGATGATGTCCTCGTCAAACGTTACGGCCACCACCTCCGCGTGCCCTGTCATTCCCGAGCAAACCTGCTCGTAGCTGGGGTATTGCACGGCCCCGCCGGTGTACCCGGACACCACTGATTTCACACCGTTTGTCATCTGGTAGACGGCATCCAGGCACCAAAAGCACCCGCCGCCCAATACATAGGTCTTCACATCCCTTTATAAGCCGCCATGGTGCCATTTGATTCCCGTAACGTTGCGTGGCCCACACCCGACTAAGCTGGAACGATGAGCATGGAACCAACAGATCCCACGCCCGACGCCGCTTCCCGCCACCGTGCCCCCGGCACCGACATGGAGGGAACCGAAGCGCCGGCCGGGGAGGAACACGCGGGGCCCGCGGCGGAGCCGGACTTGGCGGTTGCCGAAGCGGAAGCCACCGTGTCGGTGCCGGAACCGCCTGCTGTGGCGCCGGCGTCGTCCGCGGCGGAAAGCCTGGCCGCACCCGTGGCGGGAGCGGAAAGTTTCCCGACGCCGGAGGAGGAAGGGGATCTTCAGACCCCCATGCTCTCGGAGGTGCTGCTCGCCGTGGAGGAGCTGTGGCCGGAGTCCCTCGCTGAGGACTGGGACCGGGTGGGGCTGGTGACGGGACGCCCGGAAGCCGAGGTGGACCGGATCATGTTTGCAGTTGACCCCACGCTGGATGTTATTGACGAAGCCCTGGAATGGGGCGCCAAGCTGCTCATCACCCACCACCCGCTGCTGCTCAAGGGGGTCAATTCAGTGGCGGCAACCTCCGGCAAGGGGCGGGCGGTGCACCGCCTGATCGAGGGCGGCTGTGCGCTGCTGACAGTCCACACCAACGGCGACAGTGCCGTGGGCGGGGTGTCGGACGTCCTGGCGGATGCTCTGGGACTGGTTGACGCCGTCCCGCTGATGCCTGCCGCGCACGGACTCGTGGAGGAGGGCATCGGCCGGGTCGGCCTGCTGCCTGGGGCCGAAAAGCTGGGCGAGCTCGCGGCCCGCATCTTCCTGACCCTGCCCTCAGTGGCCGGCGGGGTGCGGGTGGCCGGCGACCGCGACGCATTGGTGCGCAAGGTGGCAGTGTGCGGCGGTGCCGGGGACAGCCTGTTCGACGCCGTCCGGGCCAGCGATGCCGATGTCTTTGTCACCGCGGACCTGCGCCATCATCCGGCGTCGGAGGTCCGGGAGGCCAGCCCCGACGGCAGGCCGTACCTGGTGGACCTTTCGCACTTTGCCAGCGAATGGCTGTGGCTGCCCGCCGCCGCCAGCGCCTTGGCGAATGTGCTCGCCGACCAGGGCTATGCGGCCGAACTTGCCGTCAGCCAGACAAACACGGATCCGTGGGATTTCATTTTGACTCCCGGGAACTAGCCGGGCCGCTACGCTTTTCAGCACATCATTGACCTTATTGGCATTTAGCAGGAGGAACTTTCATGGCCAAGGCAGCACCGGCGGAACAACTGCGCTTGCTCGACATCCAGGTCCTGGACGGCAAATTGCGCGCCCTGGACGTCCAGGCGAAGGCGTTGAAGGAGGATCCGCGCCTTCCGGACCTGCACGCGGGCGTCACCACGGCCAAGAGCGACCTTGTGGTGCTGGACACCGAGGTCCACGACCTGGAGCGCACGCTCGCCAAGTCGGAGGAAGACGTGGCGCTGGTCACGGCGCGCATCGCCAAGGATGATCTCCAGCTCAACAGCGGCACGGGGCTATCCAAGGACCTGATGGCGCTGCAAAATGAAATCGAATCCCTGGGCAAGCGTCGCGGAGTCCTGGAGGATGCGGAGCTTGAAGCCATGGAGGCGCTGGAAGACGCCACCGGACGCCAGGGCGCGCAGCGGGCATTGGTGGAAAAAATGCAGGCCGTGCTGGATGAAGTGGTCGGGGAGATCCGCAGCAAGCTCGGCGGCCTGCGCATGGAACGCGATTCCACGGCGGCCGAACGTGCCGAACTGGCCGCCACCTTTGACCCGGCGCTGCTGGCCATTTACGATCGCACGCTGGCCAAATACGGCGTCGGCGCAGCCAGGCTGTTCCATGGAACGTCGGAAGGATCCGGCATGCAGCTCAGTCCTGGCGACTTGAGCGAGATTTTGGGTTCCGCCCCGGACGACGTGGTCTTCTGCCCGGACTCCGGCGCCATCCTGGTCCGCTCGCCGGAATGGACATAGGCGGTCCTGTCCCGGTGGTTGAGCCTGCCCCGGTGGTTGATCCTGCCCCGGTGGTTGATCCTGCCGCGGTGGTGGGGCCTGCCGAAACCTCTCCGCCGTCACGCGGACGCCTTCACCACGTTGAAATTTGGGTGCAGGACTACCTCCGTGCAAAGTCAAGCCTCGGCTGGCTTCTGGACCGCCTGGGCTACACCCTGGAATCCGAATGGGGCCATGGCGGCAGCTGGCAAGGTGCCGGCGAATACATCGTGCTGGAAGCCGGGCCGGACGTCTCAGGGCCTCATGAACGGCAGCACGCCGGACTGAACCATCTCGCCTTCGCTGCCGGGCCGGCGTCGGCCGTTGAGACCCTTGCCGCGGCTGCCCTGGGACATGGCTGGGCGCTGATGTTTCCCGACAGGCATCCGTACGCGGGCGGCTCGGGGCACTGGGCGGCGTATTTGGAGAATGCCGACGGCTTCGAAGTGGAGCTGGTGGCCGGTTCGGAGGCGTAGTTTGTGCCTGTGCCGGACTGGCGGTGCATGGTGCACGGGCCTGCCCGGCTGTTAGTCCGCCAGGATGATGTTCAGCGTGTGGTGCTTGCGCAGCGTGCCGGGGACCAGCTCCACCACCCACTTTTCGGCGGCCGCGCGGGCCAGCTGGGCGGGTGTTTCGGGCGCCTTGCCCCGGCGCGTGAGCAGGTGGCGTGCCAGTTCGCCGCGGGTGTGCTTGGCAAAGTGTGAGACCACCTTTCGGGTGCCGTCACGTTCGGTAAACACATTGACCGACACGGTCCGCCCGGCCGCCGGCGTCCAGGCCGCCGCGTAGGTGCTGGAACGGCAATCCACCAGCAAGTGTCCTTCCGCGTGCGCTTCCAGGGCGGCCCCGAGACGTGGCTTCCAGTAGCTGGCCAGCCTGCCCAGGCCCGGGAGCCCGGCAGACATGGACAGGCGGTAGGCGGGAATCCTGTCCGCAAAGCCCACCGCACCCCAGAGCCCCGAGACCACCACGACGCCGGCGTCGGCCTTGCGCTTTTGAGTTGGGGTCATGCGGTGGTAGCCGAGGGCGTCGTAGAGGACGCCGGTGTACACGCTGTGGGCGGGGGCTGCCGGCTCCTGTTCGAGCCGCGTGTTGCGGAGCACTTCATGGGCCAGCGAGGCGCCGACACCCAGGTGGGACAGGGCATCGTCACGGGCCGAAACCTGGGCCAGGGCCCCGGCAACTTCCTGGCGCGCCGCCGTCAAATCCGTGAAATGCAGTTGTGCCAAATCGACGGGCGGGCCGGACTTGGCGGGGGTCTTGCCTTCAGACGGGGGCAGTAAAATCAACACCTTGTGAGCTTACCGGCTTCCGCGCCTGCACCCATTCCGGCGCCTGCCCCCAGCCCCTCGCCGAACGGGCACATAACGTGGATGTTTCGCCGGAACACCCCCAACACATCCTCGAACAGGCACTTAACGTGGATGTTTCGCCGCAACACCCCCGTTAACTGCCGGTTCGCGGAGACTCGGCAGGCTGCCTTTCAGCGGCCCTTGGCCGAGTGGCACCCCTCAACACATCCTCGAACAGGCACTTAACGTGGATGTTTCGCTGGCAACACC
>NZ_JAJLOZ010000086.1:0-18171 GCF_025548615.1 Arthrobacter sp. A2-55
ACGTGGCCCAGCACGACTTCCCCGCGTTGACCGCGCGCTACGACCTGGTCCTGGCCCACCGCATGGACCACAGCCCGGCCTGGCCGGAGTCTCGGGTGCGCGTCATCCCGCTGGCCCACGAGCCGCTGGACATTGCCGTGGCCGCGGGCCACCCGCTGGCAGCCAAGGCCTCCCTGTCCCCCGAGGACGTGGTGGCGTACCCGTGGGTGGCCAGCCGCAGCGGGTACTCGCCGGCGGACGTGCTGACGGCCATCGGCGCCGTCGCCAGCCGGCCCGTCAACGTGGTCCACCGGATCAACGACTATTCGACGGCGGCGGCGCTGGTGTCCACAGGTGACGTGATCGGCCTGCTCCCCCGCTATACGGCCAGCCCTGCCCTGAACCCGGGCGTGGTGCTGCGGCCCCTGACGGGCATCAGTACCCGCCGCCGGATCGACCTGCTGGTCCGGCCGGAAAACCTCAAGCGCGCCTCGGTCACGCTGGTGGCGCAGGCCCTGCAGCAGGTCATGGCAGAGCTGGCTCGCTGAGTGTTCGTGATTGTTTTGGGTCATTTATATCCACTGTTTGCCACGCTCCCCGATTCGGGATAAAACGGAATACATGACCACCATCACACAAGTGCCCACCGTCCCCCTGACCGCCGAACAGCTGGCCGGCATGAACAGCGCGTTCGCCGCCGACCCTGTCTTGAAGCGCACCCAAAACGCCATCGCGAGGGTCAGCGTTGACGAGCTCGCCATCGACCACCAGCTCGCCACGGCACTGTCCACCACCGTCTCCAACCGCATTGACGACTGGAAGGTGACGAACCAGAAGAAGTCCGGGCGCTGCTGGCTCTTTGCGGCACTGAACCTGCTGCGCGCTGGCGCCAAGGAAGTGCTGGACGTCAAGGAATTCGAGTTTTCGCAGAACTACGCCATGTACTTCGACAAGCTGGAACGGGCCAACTACTTCCTGCAGTCCATCCTGGACACGGCCGAACGCCCCGAGGACGACCGGCTGGTCTCCTACCTGTTGCAGACCTTGATGGGCGACGGCGGCCAGTGGGACATGGCCGTCAACGTTTTCCGCAAGTACGGCGCCGTACCCAAGGCCGCCATGCCGGAGACGGAATCTTCCTCCAACACGGGCCGGATGAACGCCGTGCTCTGCTCCCTGCTGCGGCGGGGTGCCCATGAGCTGCGGGCCCTCCGCAGCGCCGGCGACACCGCCGCGGAAGGGCAGGCCCGGGAGCGGATCATCGCCGAAGTGCACCGGATCCTCACGCTCCACCTGGGCACGCCGCCGTCGTCCTTTGAGTGGGAGTACACCGACGACAAGAAGGCCTTTCACCGCGAGGGTGTGCTGACTCCGCAGGAATTCCTCGCCAAGTACACCACCATCACGCTGGACGACTACGTCTGCCTGGTGGACGATCCCCGCGCGGAGCACCCCAAGGGCAGCACTCTGACGGTGGAGCACCTGGGCAACGTGGTCGGCGCCGCGCCCGTGCTGTACCTCAATGTGGACATCGCCCTGGCCAAGCGGCTGGCCAAGGAGGCCATCCTTGACGGGCAGCCGGTCTGGTTTGGCTGCGATGTGGGACCGCAGATGGTCCGCAAGGACGGCATCTGGGATGCCCGGCTGTACGACTACGCGGGCCTGTACGGCGCCGAGCTGGCCATGGACAAGGAGACCCGGGTCCGCTTTGGTGAGTCGGCCATGACTCATGCCATGCTGCTGACGGGCGTTGACGTGCTCGACGGCGAAGCCCGGCGCTGGCGGGTCGAGAACAGCTGGGGCGACGAGAACGGCGACCAGGGTTTCTACACCATGGCTGACAACTGGTTCGATGAGTACGTCTTCGAGGTGGTTGTGGACAAGTCACGGTTGTCTGCTGAGCTGCAGGAGGCGCTGCAGGCCGATCCCATCGTGCTGCCGGCATGGGACCCCATGGGCGCCCTGGCGTAAACAAAGCACGACGGCGGCTATTTCCCGGCGGCAATCCGCTCCTGCGTGTGCGCCAGAATCGAGACAACAGGCCGGCCTGCAACCAGTTCACCGTCCTGCACGAAGCCTTCTTCACGGCCGTCAAGTGTCGCCACCATTCTGGCCCGCCAAAGCTGGCGCAGTGGTGCCGATGCCTCGTCATGGGCCAGGTTGCGGCATTCATCGGGATCCGTTGTCAGGTCAAAGAGCTGCTCCACTCCCTTGGCGGAACCCCACACATATTTGATCCTGCCGTCCGTCAGCCAGTGGATGTTCTGGGAAAAATAAATGTGCTCGCCGTGCAGCCAGTCCCTGACCGGGCCGGCGGCCGCTTCGCCGCGAACGTGCGGCGCGAGTGACTTGCCGTCCACCGAATCCGGAATGTCCACGCCGGCCAAGTCAAGGAGGGTGGGCATGATGTCCCGGAGCTCAACGACGTCGTCCATGACGGCGCCCCGGGCCGAGTCCTTGGCGGACGGTGCATCGGCGATGATGAAGGGGACGCGCGCCGAGCCTTCATAGGGCAGCGCCTTGCGGAACATGTGGTGGTCGCCCATCATTTCGCCATGGTCGGAGGTAAAGGCGATGATGGTGTCCTCGGCGAGGCCGAAGTCCGCGAGGGATTCCCTGATCCGGTTGATCTGCAGGTCAATCTGGGCCATCAGGCCGTAATAGCCGGCCCGGGCGCGGTGGACGGTCCTGTCAGGCAGCTCGCCGAAGGCCGCCTGGTAGTCGCCGTCCTTGCGGAACTCATCCCAGTCCTGTTCCCAGTCACCTTCGACCGGTTTGTAGGGGTCAATGTCCAGGTACTGGTCATAGGCCCACTGGGGCGGGTCGTAGGGCGGATGCGGCCGGTGCCAGGAAAGATAGAGAAAGAATGGCTTGGAGGGATCGCGCCGATACATCCAATCGATCGCCTGGGTGCCGATCCAGTGGCTCGGGTGCAGGTGTTCGGCCTTGTCCCACGGCCGGGCCACGACGGAGTTGCAGTTGACCCCGTTGTCAAAGTACTCCCCTTCGGGGGTGCTGCCGGGCTGGCGGCGCAGCCACGGCACATAGTCGTCGAAGAAGGCAAAGTTTTGCTTGAAGTTTTTCCGCGAGTAGTGGAGGAACCCGTCGTGCAGGATGACGTCGTCGAACCCTATGCGCGACCGTTCCGGGTAGACATGCATCTTTCCAATGGCCTGGGTGTGGTAGCCAGCCTTCCTGAATGCTCCTTGGATGGTCACCGGGTGTGCCACGTCAAAGGGGACGCCTTCGTTGTAGCCAACCCGGCCGTGCTTCTCCTGCGACTGGCCGGTGAAGAGTGCAACACGGGCCGGGACACAGGTTGGCGTGGCCGAATATCCCTTGGAAAACCTGACGCCGCCCCGCGCCAGCTCGTCCAGGTGGGGAGTTTCCACGTACGGATGGCCGTCGGCTGAAAGGCAGTCGCCGCGCCATTCATCGACACAGATGAGAATTACATTTGGCTTGCCCATCGCTGGAAAGCATCTCCTTCATAGAGTCCGTGGGGTCGAGACTTGCACTAGCTGGGCGTATCAAGCACTCAGCAGTTTAGGCGGTGAGCCGCGCACTAAGGACAGTTCCGCCCGGAGCGGTAACTGAAACGGTGATGGCATTGCCCGTATCTTCAACCATAACGTCCGCGGGCCCTGTCTCCACGGCACCGCCGGCCAGGCGCACGAGCGATGCGAAGGAGCGGCGAGGCCCCGTGAAGGCACCTTGAAGGTAAGGCACAATGGTGCGACTCCCCGTGGGGATAGTCCAATGGCAGCGGCCTTGACAGGGTGCGGGGTGCACAGGGAAACGGCTCCCGGGAGCAACCTCCGGGAACCGCCCAGCGCCTATCTTTTTCGGCCAGCAGCCGTCGTCGTTAGTTGAGCGGGGTCAACGTCAGGGTTTGCGCGGCCGCCTGCGCTCCGTTGCCCACTGTGCTGCCAGAGGAATCGGTCCAACTGCGGAAGGGTGTTGTCAAGGCCTGCCCGGAGCCGGCCGGCAGCGAAATGACCAGGCCGCTGTAGCGGTTAACCACACTGTAATTGCCCGTTGCCGTGCCGTCCGGTGTGGTTCCGGGGATGACAAACCACTGCTGGGCCGTCTGGCCTGGCTTGGCGGTGGGAGTGACCGAGAGATTCGCACCCCAAGCGCGGCCTGCCGTGTCGTTCGAGACCCCGAGCGCACCGCCGCTTGCCGCATTGGTGAGGCTGTAGGAACCATCGCCGTTACTGGTGAAGGTCCACGCTGCCGATGCCTTGGCCGAGGTGCTGGAAATGATCTTGGTGGCGCTTGAACCGCCCTGCTGGGCTAGGGCAAGGCCAAGGCCATTGGTGACCGTGTAGCTCTTGCTGGTGTCGATCACGGGGGCCGGCGGGGCCGCGTTCTGGTCGATGGTGACGTTCGCGTACTCGCTGGCGGATCCGTTGGAGCAGCCGAAGGAGCAGTAGGAGCGGAAGGACTTGCCCACGATGTTCGAACTCGTGGCGTTGGCAGGGTCGATGAACCAGCGGTACCACGAGGCCGTAGTGTAGGACCCGGTGTCCCCCACCAGGGTCCACTTGGGCGTTGCCAGGCTCTTGGTGGCGTAATACTGTTGCGGGGCGTTGCCGCTCTGGTCAGGATTCTGCGGCTCGCCAATGTACAGGCCCAGGTAGGCGTCGTAAGTGACATCCATGACGAACAGCGGCGAAGTTGCCGGCATCAGGCCCGCTGCAATTTGCACGGACGCTGTGCCGGGCATGAGAGGGTTGTACTCGCTAGCCGTGGGGGTGTAGCCGGTGGTGTTGGCCGGGCTGACGGGAACCAGGTTGCTCTCCTTGCCGCCGAGGCCCGGCTGCTGCCAGGAGCCGTCGTAGTATTTGCTCCACGATCCTGGGGCCATCTTGTCAGCGATCGGTGCGCGGGCTACGTGTTCGTAGAATGCCGCCCAGCTTCCGGTCTTGTCCACGATCCGCGAGCCGTAGTACATGTAGAAATAGCCGGAGGCGGTGTCTACGAAGAGGCGCGGGTCGCCGTCCCCGTAGTCGTAGGTCTGCTGCGGAAACGTGGAGGTGTCTCCCCTGACGGTGCTGAAAGGGGTGGTGATGACCTGGTTCTTGATGGTCCAGGTCTTGCCCTGGTCGGCGGAGACGGCGAAGTCGATGGCGTCGAAGTGCAGTCCGTCGCCAAACGGCTGCGGCGTGAATTCGTTGTGGACCAGCCCGTACCAGTTCCCGGTGTCCGGGTCGACCCAGAGCTGGGTCAGGTCGCAGTAGTCGCGCTGGGCGTAGTTGGAACCGGCTGGCGCAAATGTGGCCGTCAGTCCTGTGGGACTGTTGTTGCAGCGCTCGGTTGTGTCGCTGTTCTTGTCAGCAGGGTTGGTGGGGCTGACCGCCTGGTTGATGGCGGCGTCGGGCACAGCAGTGTCCAAGTTGTCACCGGTGTTGAAGGACCAACTGCGCGAGTCCGTGAGGCCGTAAAGCGAGTGTGCCGATTCGTAGTGGAACGTGCCGTCCTTGTCGATGAAGGGGCTCGCTGACGTGTCGTCCGGGTTGGACCATGGCCCCAACGTCCCCACTGTGACGCCGTACGGCGGAGGCGCCACCGCCGCGCCGGATGTGAAAGCACTAATCTCGGAGATGGCGGCATAGTTGGAGCCGCTGACAGTGCTGTCAGCCTCCAGTTTGATGAAACGTGCGGTCACGGGCATGTTGAAGGAGACGGACTGTACCTGTGTGTTGCTGTTTGGCTGGGTAAAGGCGCCCGTTGCCACCGGCTGCCCCCAGTCGCCGGTGGTGGACTGGGCAGTGGCGACGTTGTTGGTGGCGAAGACCTTGTAATTCTGGATGGGACCATTTGACTGGTTCTTCACCGAGTACTCGAGGCCAGTCACGTTGTATGTAGCGCCAAGGTCCACGGCAAGCCAGTGCGGCATCGCGGTGGCCAGCGAAGTCCATTCCGTGTTCACGTCCCCGTCGATGGCCGCCTTGGCCGTGCCGTCAAGCGACGGTGGGGCCGGGTATGCGGGCGACTGGGAGTCGAAGCTGGCAATGGAGTACTGGCTCTCCGGAATCACCGTACCGGGAGGCACCGAGGTGGCCGCTACTGCGGGGGACATGCCGGAGAGAGGGGCGGCGGAAAGGGCCGCGGCGGCCGCGATTGCGGCGAGAGTGATTTTCATGTGATTTGAGTGTGCCATGACGTTACCTAGCTGCGATGGTAGGGCCGGAACGGGGTGAAGTACGCTCTAGATTACAGATATGATATCGATAACACAATGAAAATTTTCATGACCGAGATGGCATTCAGACCCAGTCGACCGCCATGTTGCCAAGACTCCACCGCCGCGCGCCATGTCACGTCCCGGCATCGCGTCGCCGTTTGGCGCCGGCTGCGGAGGGTGGGCGCGGTCCCTGTGTTCTCCGGCGTGTGCGCGCTGCCTGCCGGGCCGGCCTTCAAATCGGACATGGCCAGGTCATCCCGGAGTGCATTCATGGTCTGCGCCCCTTCATGCGGTCGCCACATCGCCGCGGCGCATCGCAAGGTGGAAATCGTGGCCTATTTTTACAACACCGGCAACGGACCAGCTCGGCTCCCGGCCGTCGACGTTGTTCCGGATCCGCACCGTGCCGTCCCGGCCGGCAACAACCGTGAGCGAGGTGGTGACGTTGCCTTGCCGGCCGGCCGCAACCCCGAGCCCGCCCGCCGCGCGCAGCTCGCTGAAGCTGGCGCCGGCCCGTTGTGCTGGAACGGCGGGGAAAATCCGCAGGACCTCCCATTCCGGTGTGCCCGGCGTCGGACTCCAACTTTGCAGCAGCATTTCCTGGACCACCTGCATCGCCGCGAAATTGCCTTCCAGGGTGAACGGCCGATGGGTGTAGGCCGAGTGTCTCAGTCCGGACTGGTCGCCTTTGGAGGCGTTGTCCCACTTCGGCACACCAGGGGTAGGCGCGTTTGGCCAGAATCTCCGAGCCACGGGCAAAACGTCAGTGCAGGTAAAACCTATGCGCGTTCCAGGCGCCCATGGATGGCGACATCGCATACTGGCTCCACCCGGCCAGTGGCCGGCCTTTGCCGGACATCACCCCCGGCGAGGCCAGCCCGGACGTGCCGTAAAAGTCCCAAGCAAACTGGCGGAATACGGGGGCCGGTTCCCACAGAAAATCCAGGTTGGACTCCCCCGACTCAAAATCCCCCGACGCCTGGCATACCGACTACCTCAGCTGCATTGAGGCCATTGTGGCAATCGCCCTTCCACGGGGGCAGGCCGCCGTCCGCACTCCCTGGATCGGCCTGGGCGGGGGCACCCTTCCGCGAACCGGCGCCGTAAAGGTAACCGTTGAACCGGAAGTTGCGTTGGATGCCCGCGTCGGGAAGTTGCATGGACGCTTGCCCGGCAGTTGTTGTGGCGGTGCCTTGGGCGGTGGCGAGGTCCAGCTCGAATTCTTTCAGCCTCTGCCCGGGCTCCAAGCGAAGTTCCAGGCGTCCGGCCGGAGGCTTGGTGGGTGTCAGGCCGCGGTAGAACTTGCCCCATGGATCGGGGTCGTCGCCGGCCCCGTTCCATGGATGCTCTTTCCACCACTCCTGTTCGCCATGGGTGCGCTCATCCCATAGGTCACCGCGGTCCAGGGAAAGGCGCAGCACATTTCCCTCACCCCACAGGAGCCCGCCCAGCAGCCCGTTGCCCAGTGGAAGTGCATCCTATCCTCCCAGGACGTGGCGGTCAGCGATGGATGGATGGCGAAGCCTTTGCGTTAGACGGCGGTGCGGACGGGCTGGCCGGCTTTGAAGTACTCCACGAGATTCGCGGGCAGTTCAGGCACTTCCAGGGCGCCACCGCCGGAGCGCAGCGACTGGGCGGCAAGCACGCCTGCGGCCACGGCTTCTCTGGCCGCGACCGGGGAAGTTGCGGTGGCGCCGCCGTCGCGGGCAAAGCGCAGGAACTCCGCGATCAGGAGCGGGTCCGCACCGCCGTGGCCGCCGTCGCCGTCCCGGATCTCCACCTTTTGGTCGGGCTCCACGAAGCCGTCCTGGGACCTAGTCGTCCAGACATGGATCTTGTCGCCGGGGTTGTCGCCAAAGTTCTCGATGCGGCCCTTGGTGCCAATGACCGTGTAGTTGCGCCAGTAGTCGGGCGTGAAGTGGCACTGCTGGTAGGAGGCCAGGGCGCCGTTGTCCAGGACCATCTGCATCATGGAGATGTCCTCGACGTCGATGACGGGGTTCAGGTCTGTCTGTTCGGTGGGCGGCCAGTTCTCCAGCGAGAACCAGTCCCACATGCGCCTGTCCGAGTTGTCCCGCCGGCTCTTCACGTCCCCGTACACGGCCAGGTCGCCGATGGCGGACACGCGCCGGGTGTAGCCGCTGGCCAGCCAGTGGATCACGTCAATGTCATGGGCACCCTTTTGCAGCAGCAGCGAGGTGGTGTTGGCGCGCTCGGCGTGCCAGTCCTTGAAGTAGTAGTCCCCGCCGTTGCCCACAAAGTGCCGGCACCAGACCGCCTTGACCTCTCCGATGGCCCCGGACTGGATGAGCTCGCGCATCTGCACCACAACGGGCATGTGGCGCATGTTGTGCCCCACGTACAGGCGGGTTCCGGTCTCAAAAGCAGTGGTCAAAATGGCATCGGCAGCCTCCAGTGTCACGTCGAGGGGTTTCTCGCAGAAGGTGGGGATCCCGGCCTTGAGGGTTTCCAAGGCAATCAGCGCATGCTTGTTGTCCGGCGTCAACACCAGCACCGCATCCAGCCCGGCGTCCAGGAGTTCCTGAAGGTCGCCCGTGACAGCCGCCGTCGGAATCTTGTCTGCGGCGTCCGCACGGCCGCGCTCCGAAACATCGCAGACCATCACCACTTCCGAACCTTCGCCGGGCCGGTGCACGTGGCGCCACAGCGAAGCCCGCAACCCGAAGCCAACAAGGCCAACGCGCATGTCGCGGGTGGTCCGGGCAGGCCCGGGCACAGCTTCAACCAAATCTGTCACAACACTTCTTCTCTCTTGCTTGAAATTCATGGCCTTGTATCAATGTGTGGAGCCCGGTGCGGAGTCCCGCACAAACAGCTGCCATGGGAACTCCAGGACCTGCGCCGGCGCGGAGGGGTCCTTGGCCCTGTCAACCAGGAAGCGGGCCAGGCCGTCAAAGAAGCCTGCCGGACCCACGCTGGTCAACGACGGCGCCATGGCCTCGCCCTGCAGGGTGTTGCCGATGCCCACCACAGCAACGTCCTCGGGCACTGACAGCCGGAGCCGCTGGGCCGCATGTATCGCCGCAATGCCGACAAAGTCGGAGGTGGCGAAGATGGCGGTGGGCGGGTCCGGCTGGCTGAGCAGCTGGACAGCGGCCTGGTAGGCACTCAGTTCGTCGCCGTCAAAGGTCGCCACGTATTTGTCCTGGAGCGCCAGTCCCGCCCTTTCCAGGCCCCGCACGTAGGCGCCATACCGGCCCGCGCGCGCATTCTTGAGGCTGCTTGTCGAAGCCAGCGCAGCCACCTTGGTGTGCGTGGCGGTCAAGTGGTCCATGGCCTGGTCCATGGTCGTTCCGGCCATGGAGCGGACCACGTCGAAGCCGTTGGGTTCAAGGGTTTCACTGAACACGACCAGCCTGTTGCTGCCGGCCAGCTCGGCGAGCAGTCCGGCGTCGCCCTCCTGGTCCGCTGCGTCGATGAAGACGACGTCGGCCCCTTGGCGCCGGATGGCCGTCCGCCAGTCGGTGTCGGCAAGGATCATGGGCGTGATGCCCACATCCGCCACGGCCGCACCGACGGCCTTGCTCACGGACAGCGACCAGGGGTCGGAGAGCATGGTCAGCGACAGCATCATCAGGTTCGATTTTCCGGTGCGGATGGTCCGCGCCGCCTGGTTGGGCCGGTAGCCCAGACCCAATGCCGCCTGCCGCACGCGGAGTTCTGTCTGGCTCGAAACGCCGGGGGAACCAGCCTTGCCGGACCGTCCGGAGAGCACGTAGGAAACCGTGGCCGTGGAGACCCCGGCGGCCTGGGCCACGGTGCGGATGGTGGCGCGCCGCGCCGGTGTGACTGGCGAATTCATGGGCTCCCCTTGTTTCCTTGGATGATTCCCGGCATCCGGGCCATCTCTGACATGGTCCGTAAACCGCTTGACTGCACTTTTGTCGAGCCTACATGCGCCGTGGCGTCAAGGATTTCCTGCCGCCACGGCCCCTTCCCCTGCAGCCGGTGGGCCCGGCCGGGCGGGCCTTCTGGAAGGCCCGCCCGGCGTCCTAGGCGAGCGCCTTCTGGTATTCCTCGCGCATCTTGTCTCCGCCGCCGTTCTTCCACTTGGTGACGGCCGCGTCCCAGGTGTCCACGCCGGCCCGGCCGGTGAGGATGTCCGTGGCCGTGTCCCGCGCGGCAGTGGTCAGCTTGGCGCCAACCTTGGAGTTGGTGTCGGAGTACGTGCCGGCAGTGGGGTTCCGGCTGGCGTACTTCAGCAGTTCCTTGGAAGCGTCATAGATGGCCTGGGTGTCCTTGGTGAACTGCGCGCTGTAGATCGGGTTCTCCGGGCTGGACATGATGTTCAGGGCGCTGACCAGGCCAGGGGCATTGGTGTTTCCGTCCTTGGTGAAAACGGGGTTGCCGGACTGGTCGAAGGTGAAGTCGGCTCCTTCCGTGCCGTAGTTCTTCTGCAGGTATTCCGCGCTTCCGAAGGGCGCGGCCATCCAGTTGTAGAAGTCCAGGACTTCGCGGATTCGCTTTTCATCCGAGGTCTTTTTCAGCGGCGTAAAGCCAACGGTGCCGTAGCCCATGTCATACACGGGAGTGATCTTGCCGTCATGGCCAAAGGGAATGAGCACCTCCCCGAAACGGGTGGGGTCGGCGGACCGGGCCTCGCTGATGCCCTTGGGACCCACCGAAACATACGCGGCCAGCTTGTTGGCCACGAAGGGGGTGCTGAAACTGGAAAGGGTGGTGTCCGGGTTGAAGAATCCGGTCTTGAACACCTTGGCGGCGAATTCCAGCATGGCCTTGTATTCAGGTGTCTCATACATGTGGGTCAGCGTCTTGTCCTTGTTCAGGCGCCACGTGGTGGGCACCCCGAACCACTCGCCGAACATGTGCATTTCGTTGATGTAGTCGCTGCCTAGCACAAAGCTCCCGGGGAATGCCTTGGCAACCTCGGCACCCTTCGCCATGAAGTCGTCCGTGGAGGTGAACTTGAAGCCCCCCACCTTGCTCCACATCTGCGGGTTTCCGATCATGACCTGGCCCATGGGGGTGGACGGGATGGGCGCACCCCAGATCTTCCCGTTGACCACGGCAGTTTTCCAGGAGGCCGGCTTCAGCGCAGCGAGGTTGGGGTACTGCAGCACGGCGTCACCTGAAAGGTATTTAGTCAAGTCGGTGAACTTGGCTTCGAGCATGGGGCCGACGTTGGGGATGCCCTGGTTCGGCGGCAGCCACATGAGGTCCGGGATGTCACCGCTGGCCAGCATGGTGGCGAACTTGTCCGGGTAGCCCGGGTCTGTGCCGATGGTCAGGTTCAGATTGGCGCCGAGGGCCGAGTTGAGGCGCTTCCAGAACGGGTTGGAGTCCATTCCGGGAGGCGGCGTTTCGAACGTTTCCGTGTACGCGGAGAGGCTCTGCGTCAGGGGCGCCTTGCTGGTTGTCTTGACAAACGTTCTCGGCATGGACAGAAAGGCCGGCTGCAGGCCTTCCGCATTGCCCGGGAGGTCCGGTTTGATGCCGGTGAACTCCTTGTAGGTGGGCAGCTTGACCGCGGCCGAGGCGGCTGCGTCGCCGCCGGATGCGGACGGGCCGCAGCCCGTCAATGAGGTGCCGATGGCGATGGTCGCGGCGCTGACGCCGAGCATGCCCAGGAATCCCCTCCGGCTGTAGCCGGTGGTGGTAGCTGATGACATCGTGCTTGCCTTTCGTTGGTGTTCGTATCGGTTGGTCTGGCTGGTTGGTTTGGGAGGGCCTAGCCCTTGACGGCGCCGGTGATGACGCCCTTGGTGAAGTGCCGCTGCAGGAACGGGTAGACAAGCAGGATCGGCACCAGCGCCACCACCACCACTGCCATTTGGAGTGACTGCGGCTGGGCATGTACCGCAACGCCCAACTGGTCTGCCGCCATGGACTTCCCTTGCAGGACGTAGGAGCGAAGCACCACCTGGACAGGCCACTTGGCCGTGTCATTGAGGTACAGGAGCGCGTTGAAGAACGAGTTCCAGATGCCTACGGCGTAAAAAAGCCCGACGACGGCGGTCACGGCCTTGGACAGCGGCAGCACCATGGTCCACAGGATCTTCCAATCGCTGGCCCCGTCGATCCGGGCGCTTTCGATCAGTTCGCCGGGGATGTTCATGAAGAAGGAGCGCATGACGACAAAGTTGAAGCCGCCCAGGGCCCCGGGCAGGATCAGCGACCAGAGGCTGTCAATGAGGCCCAGCTGCTTGATCATCAGATACATGGGAATGATCCCTGCGCTGAAGAGCATGGTGAAAAGCACGGCGAGGACCACGGGGCGGCCAAACAGCACCGGGCGGCTGGTGGCGTACGCCAGCAGGATCGTGACGAACAGGGCAATGGCGGTGCCAACGACCGTAATGAAGGCGCTGACCCCCAGGGCGCGGATCATGAGGTTCCCGGAGAAGAGGGTCCGGTACGCATCAAGGTTGGGGTGCGTGGGCCACAGCACGTAGCCCCCGGACTGGATGATCTGCTGGTTGTCCGCGAACGACGTCGCGAAGACCACCAGCACGGGCAGGCCGATGCAGGCGGTGACCACCACCACGATCAGGACCTTGAGCCCTGAGTACAGGAGCGACGGCTTTTCCTTCCAGGCTGGCCTGGTGGGGGAATAGCTGAGCCCGGACGCCTTGCGCTTCAAGAGCGAAGTCATGTGAGTTCTCCTTCCGGCAGGCGGTGCCTAGCCGACCTTCTTCTGAAAGAGCCCGGCTTCGCCGAACTTGTGGGCAAGGGAGTTGGCGCCCCAAATGAGCAGCGCGCTGATGACGCCCTTGGCGAGGCCGGCCGCGGCGCCGGCACTCCAGTCGCCGCCGATCACGCCCGAATAGTAGACGTAGGTGTCCAGGACTTCCGCGGCGCCGGGGCCCACGTTGTCGCGCTGCAGGATGAACTGCTCGAAGCCGACGCTGAGAATGTCGCCGATGCGCAGGATGAGCAACAGGATGATGACCGGCCGCAGGGCAGGCAGCGTGACGTGCCACAGGCGGCGCCAGCGTCCCGCGCCGTCGGCCGCTGCCGCTTCGTAGAGGGAGACGTCAACCGTGGACAGGGCTGCAAGGAAGATGATCATGGCCCAGCCGGCATCCTTCCAGACCAGCTGGATGGTGGCCATCAGCGGAAACGTGGTGGGGTCCGTCATGAACGGGATGGACCCCATCCCCATCAGCTTGAGCATGTTGTTGATGAAGCCGGCGCCGCCCAGGAATTCCTGAAAGAACGTGATGACCAGGACCCAGGACAGGAAGTGCGGCAGGTACACGATCGACTGGAACACGTTGCGGATGCGCCGTGGCGAGAGCGAGTCAACCACCAGGGCCAGGATGATCGGCACCGGGAAGAACAGCACCAGCTGGGTGACTGCAAGAACCATGGTGTTGCGGAAGGCGTCCAGGAAGGCGGGGTCATCGAACAGCCCCACGAACTTTTCCATGCCCACGAAAGGGGCCTCGAAGACGGTCAGGTACGGTTGGTAATCCTGAAAGGCGATCACGTTGCCGAGGATCGGGATGTAGGCGAACAGGAGCATGACCAGCACGCCGGGCACCATCATGAGCACCATCTGCCAGTCGCGGCGCCAGCGGACCTTGAACGGGACTGCGTGGGTCTTCGATTGCGCGGGGTTCTTGCTGCGGGATGCCCGCCCACGGCGGCGAGACGCCGTCTCGCCTCTTGCGTTCATTGGCCCGGCCTCCGCGGCGGGAGCCGAAGTCTCCAGGGTTTCCTGACGTGTCGTCGGGCTCATTGGTGCTCCTGGCTTGGGTTCGGTGGGTGGCTTCCAAGGGTGGGAGGAGTCACAGGACTGTGATGCCTGCCACACGTGTTAATCGTTTAACAAAGATAAGCCATGAAAATGAATCATGCAAGATCATGATTCAAATTCTCCAAATAAGTCACAATCACGCATGGTGAGGGATTTCCCGCTGCGTTTCCTGCCTGGACTTCCCTTGCCGGTCTGCCATCCGGCGCCACCGCGCGTGATGCGTCACAATGGAGGGTAGAGCCCCGCGCAGCTCCGGACGGCCGGCCGGACGGACGCGTGCCCAGGCCTGAGAAGGAGAACCAGTGTCCAGTTGCTGCAGCCCGAAAGGCCGCCAGGCATCCCCGAACGCCCACGACGGACACGGACCGGAAGCCACCACCCCACTGGCGGTTGCGAACGCGGCCGCACCTGCCCACGAGGACGTGGCCATTCCCGCCGGCACCTTTGCCATGGGCGACCCTTTCGGCGAGGGTTACCCGGCCGACGGCGAAACGCCCGTGCACAGCGTTGCCATGTCCGCGTTCCGGATCGATGCCACGGCCGTCAGCAACACGCAGTTCGCAACATTCATCGACGCCACCGGGTACCGCACCGAATCCGAGGTGTACGGGACCTCCGCCGTTTTCCACCTGGCCGTCCAGGCGGGCACCCAAGACATCCTCGGCACCGCCTCCGGGACGCCCTGGTGGCTGAACGTCCGGGGCGCGGACTGGGCCCATCCGGCCGGGCGGCTCTCTTTCTGGGAAGACATCCCCGACCATCCCGTGGTGCAGGTTTCGCACACTGACGCACTGGCCTACTGTGCCTGGGCCGGACGGTCGCTGCCCACGGAGGCCCAGTGGGAATACGCGGCCCGCGGCGGTCTCGCCCAGGCCCGCTACCCGTGGGGCAACGAGCTTCACGGTACCGCGGCGGACGGCACCACTGTCCACCGCTGCAACATCTGGCAGGGCACCTTTCCCACCGAAAACACGGGCGACGACGGCCACCTCACCACCGCGCCCGTGCGGACCTTCGAGCCCAACGGCTATGGGCTGTTCCAGACCAGCGGCAACGTGTGGGAATGGTGTTCCGACTGGTTTCTGCCCAAGTACTACAATTCCTGCCGGGCCAAGGGCACCGTGGCGGATCCGCCCGGCCCCACCATCGGGCGGGGCCGGGTCATGCGGGGCGGCTCGTACTTGTGCCACGAGTCCTACTGCAACCGCTACCGGCTGGCCGCGCGCAGCTCCAATTCCCCCGATTCGGCCAGCGGCAACCTCGGCTTCAGGACTGTCGCCCCTTGACGACCAGCACAACGCCGCGGCCCGGCTCAACAGTGATGGCAGCCCCGGGTGCATAACCTGCCGCCTCCTGGAAGCCGGCGATCGCGGGCGCCGCAGCGCAGGCCCCGGCCAGGTGCGCAAACCCCGGCGCAAACTCCAACGTCACAGCCACCGGCGCCTCAGTCCAGCTGGCCAATGCGGTGACCAGCCCGGCGGGCGTGATCCAGCTGCTCGCCAGCACGCCGGGGTGGCTGGTGCGCACGGGCGAGCCCGGGTCCCAGTGCCCCACCATGTCCGCCGCAGCCAGCCCGTGGTCGGCCCAGAATTGCCACAGCGGCCGGTTGTCCACCCGCGGGGCCCGCCCCGTCATGCCAAAGACCAGGCCGCGCCAGGGGTTGCCTCCTCCTTCGAGCATCTCCCCCATGAGGCCGAACGGGATGCCGGAGACTTCCACCAGCCAGAACGCCGCGTCCGTGTTGTCATAGTCAAAGTACTCGCCGAGCCACAGCCTGTCCGTGTACGGCAGCTGTTCCATGTACAGGTTTGCCGACGGGTTCCAGCCGTCGCGTTCGGTGAACTGGTTGGCGGAGTGGAGATCGATCTCCGGGTCCGGGCACCGCCTCTCGAGCACCTTGCGGACGCGCTTCATGGCCTGCCGGTCATAGGCAATGTCATCGAGGTAGATGCCGTCCACGCCGGTGCGCCGCACCAGCTCGTCCAGACCTCGGATGTACCAGTTTTGCAGCCTCGACTCCCCCGCCGTCACCACCGCCACATCATCCACATTGGGCGCATGCCAGGCGGAAACGTAATTGCGGCCGGCATGTTCCTGCAGCCACATGTGCCCATGGCCGGGACCTCCACTGAAAATTTCCCCGCCCAGCGACAGCATCGGCAGCAGGTCAGGGCTGTGCGCCGTCAATTCCCGCACGGTGTCGTACACCTTGACCTTGAGGCCTGCGGCATGTGCCTCGGCCGTGTAGCTGGCCAGGGTTTCCGCGTGCAGCAAGGGGTCGTTGATAAATGGTGCCAGGGCGATGGCGTGGTGAATGTTGATGACCGAGGCCCCGGTTTCGGCAATGGCCTCCACGCTGCCCTGGTCGTGGAAGTAGCGGTTGGCAAGCTGGCGGCCCGGCTGGATTGGCTTGAAGGGGGTCAGCAGCAGGCGGAAGCCGTAGTTGAGGCTTTCCCCTGCTGCCAGGGTGCGGGGTCCGCTGAAGGCTTCAACACGCACGACGCCGGCGCCCCCTTCCGCGGCCGCCTCACGCAGGGTGACTCCCGCGGCACCGGCACCGTCACCGGTGTTGGCCCATGAGACGGGGGCGTTGAGCGGTTTCTCGTGGTAGAAATTCGTGTTCAGCGGGCGCTCGTAGTTGTCGTCGCGTAGGGCGAGCTGGACGCCGATGTTTGCATCCCCCAGCCACAGCGACTCCTGGTTGCGCGCGGTGACGTCCCAGGTCCAGTCGAGGCTGGTCATGCGGTCGCCGCCGGGCGTGCCCAGACCCATGGAATATGGCACCGCATCCTGGCGGAACGGCACCGCCAGGCGGACGTGGCCCAATTCCGCCAGGGCATCCCCGGCGTTGGAGAGCCGGACGGCGAAGGAGGCTGCGCCGTCGGCCTCCAGCTCACCGTCAACGGTGACCTGCAGCTTGTTCAGCTTGTTGGACCAGCTGCAACTCCAGCCGATGCGGGCCGGGCCGTGAACGCTGAACCGCAGCGGCGAATGTTGCCAGGCGGCCTGGCCGCCGGACTCGGGGGTGAAGGCAAAGGGGCCGGCCAGCAGCTCGCGGGCGGGTCCGCCCGCAGCCGTGACGGCGGGCGTAAAAGTGGAGGTGATTTGGGCCGGCAGGCCGTTGGCGCCCAGTTCCAGGGTTCGGCCGAGAATGCCCAGCGTGCGGCCCTGTTCATCCAGTGAAATTGCCGTGTAGGGGCGGACCAGTTCGTCATCCTGTGCCAGCGTCGAGTCCAGCCATGCCAGGCGGCGCAGCTGGCCAAGGTCGCCATAGCCGCCCGCGGCAATGTCAGGCTCCGCCTCGGGCAGGACTGTCAGCTCAACCGGGATGGTGGCGCTGCCAGCCGGGGAAGCCACCGTAACGGCGGCCTGCAGCGTGCCGCCGGCCGCCCCTGTTGGGACAGGCAAAATAATGAACAGTGCCTGGACCGTTCCTTCCGCGACATCCAATTCCTTGCTGAACGGCATCCCCAGCCGGTCCACGCCCTCGGTGTTGATGCACCTGCCTGCCACTTCCTGCCCGGCGGCGCTTGCCGCCACGGACACTGAAACCCCCGCCATTTCCGTGAGGGCATACAGGCCCAGTTGAAGCACGTAGTCCTCGCCGGGCTGTGCCTGGCCGGTCACGGTGGCCGGCGCTGGCATTCCCGCAGCGGCGACGGGCCCCCCGATGGCCCAGTGCGCTGGAACGCCGTCCTTCATGGAGATGGGGTGTTCCCGGTCCTGGGCAAAGAGGAGAAAGGCGGAGCCGCGGTGCCCGGCGTGCAGTGCCTCCAGCTCAGCCGCCGTGGGGGTGAAGTTCATCGGGGCAAAGCTGTCCCATTCGCTGGCCGCCTCGTAGCGAACGGCCCTCGCTTCGGGGAATTTGCCGTCGGCGGGCCCGTTTTCGGCCGGCCACACGCTGCCGGCAACCTCGAGCACCCAGCCCGGATCCGCCGTCGGCCTGGCCGGCAGGTACCTGGACTGGGGGTAGTAGGCGTGCCCGCCCATGGCGTAGGGCAGGTAGTAAAAGTAATAGCTGCCGGGTCCGTCCAGGGGCTCAAAGGTGAATGCACCGCGTTCCCTGGTCACTTCCGAAGCGGTGACATTGCGCACGCGCCGTCCGGACGCTGCGGACACCACGATGACATCCACGCCCTCGGGGTTTTCATCCTGCCGCCGCCAGGGCAGCACCACCGTGTTGGCGCGGGGGCCGGCAGGGACTTCCGACACCTCCACCACGATGCGGTGGTTTCCGTACAGCAGCTTGTCCCACTCCCCC
>NZ_JAJLOZ010000087.1:0-18036 GCF_025548615.1 Arthrobacter sp. A2-55
GAAGAAGCATGTCAACCTGTCTGTTGTAAGGTTCGGGACACGCTGGGCGGTGGGCGTCCCAACGTGGATGCCACGGGCCGGCGCTCGTCGTCGAACGGGACCTATGCGGTGCAAAGCTGCCCACTCAGGAGTTATTTCGTAGAGTGAGAAATGAATCTTGTATCTTGAGAATATAGCCCCCGACGCCACGAATCAAGCGGAGCCTGCCGCGTGAACCGTGATCGGTGTGCCACTGGTCACTTGACTATGTGTGAAACACGTCATACAGTTTCTTTCACTATTCAGTAATTGGTTTTCACGATGCGAGAAATAGCATCTGAGAAAAACGAACAGCGGAGCTCAAGGCATGAACGCTCGGATACCCAATAGTGTCGAACCGGCAATGGCGCCGGCAGACACGGATCTGCACGCCGCACCGCGGCCACCCTACGAAACACCTGAGGGGTACACCCTCAGCGCCACCCTTTTCAACCAGGACCTCGCCCCCACCCGCAAGGAAGGGCGGCGCTGGCACTCCTACAGCATCTTCACCCTCTGGGCCAATGACGTGCACAGCCTCGGCAACTATGCGTTTGCCATCGGCTTGTTCGCCCTCGGCCTGGGCGGCTGGCAGATCCTGCTGGCGCTCGGCATTGGCGCCGTGCTGCTCTTTGGACTGCTGAACTTCTCCGGCTTCATGGGCGTGCGGACCGGCGTGCCGTTCCCCGTCATGAGCCGCATCAGCTTTGGCATCAAGGGCGCCCAGGTGTCCTCCCTGCTGCGCGGTGGCGTTGCCATCGTCTGGTTTGGCGTGCAGACGTTCCTGGCCTCGGTGGTTTTCCGGGTCATGCTGGTGGCCGTCTTCCCGTCCCTGCACGAACTCGACAAGAGCCTGATCCTGGGGCTTTCCGCCCTTGGCTGGCTGACCTTCGTGGTGCTGTGGATCGTACAGGTCATCATTGTCAGCTACGGCATGGACATGATCCGCAAGTATGAGGCCTTTGCGGGCCCCATCATCCTTGTCACCATGGCCACCATCGCCATCTGGATGTTCACCCGGGCCGGCGGCTCCATCGCCTGGACCACCAACCACGCCCTCACCGGGGGCGAAATGTGGCGCACCATCTTCGCCGGCGGCGCCCTCTGGGTGGCCATTTACGGCACCTTCGTCCTCAACTTCTGCGACTTCACCCGCTCGGCCAAGAGCGAGAAGTCCATTGTGCGCGGCAACTTCTGGGGCATCCCCATCAACATGCTCCTGTTCGGGGTCATCGTGGTGGTCATGGCCGGAGCCCAGTTCAAGATCAACGGCACCATCATTGAGAGCCCTGCCGACGTGGTCCACCTCATCCCCAACACCTTCCTGCTGGTCATCGCCTGCCTGGCACTGCTGATCCTCACCGTGGCCGTGAACCTCATGGCCAACGTGGTGGCACCCGTCTACGCCCTGACCAACCTGTTCCCTCGTCACCTGAACTTCCGCAAGGCGGCCCTCATCAGCGCCACCCTGGGCCTGGTGATCCTGCCCTGGAACCTCTACAACAACCCCGTGGTCATTGTGTACTTCCTGGGCGGCCTGGGAGGGCTCCTTGGTCCCCTGTTCGGCGTCATCATGGCCGACTACTGGCTGCTGCGCCGCGGCAAGGTCAATGTGCCGCACCTCTACACCACGGATGAGGGCGGAAGCTACCACTACCGCCGTGGTGTCAACCCGAAGGCGATCATTGCCCTGATTCCCGCAGGCGTGGTGGCCCTGACCATCGCCTTTGTGCCTGCGCTCCACGACCTGTCCTCCTTCTCCTGGTTCTTTGGTGCCGGCATTGCCGCCGTAACGTACTACTGGATCTCGGACCGGAAGCAGTTCTTCACGGAAGCGTCCGGCGAGCCCATCGCCGTGGCCAGCACCCACTGATCCCCATCCACCAGCCACGCCAACAGAAAAAGGCAAAGACATGCGAATCCTGGTAGCAAACGTCAACACCACGGCATCCATGACGGACTCCATTGCCGCCCAGGCCCGCAGCGTTGCGGCGCCCGGCACGGAGATCATCGGCATCACCCCCCGCTTTGGTGCCGAATCCTGCGAGGGCAACTTTGAAAGCTACCTGGCCGCCGTCGCGGTCATGGACGCCATCGCCAGCTACCCGGAACCCTTCGACGCCGTCATCCAGGCCGGCTATGGCGAACACGGCCGCGAAGGGCTGCAGGAACTGCTCAACGTCCCCGTCGTCGACATCACAGAGGCTGCCGCCAGCACAGCCATGTTCCTCGGCTACAAGTACTCGGTGGTGACCACCCTGGACCGTGCCGTCCCGCTCATCGAGGACCGGCTGAAGCTGGCCGGACTGGATGCCCGCTGCGCCTCCGTGCGGGCCAGCGGCATGGCCGTGCTTGAACTGGAGGAAGATCCCGAGCGGGCAGTGGAGTCGATTGTCAGGGAATCGGAGCTGGCCGTTTCGCAGGACAGGGCAGAGGTCATTGTCCTGGGCTGCGGCGGCATGGCCGGTCTCAACGACAAGGTCCGTGAACGCACGGGAGTGCCGGTGGTGGACGGGGTGGCGGCAGCCGTAACCATTGCCGAATCGCTGGTCCGCCTAGGCCTGTCCACCTCAAAGGTGCGCACCTATGCGCCGCCGCGGCCCAAAAAGGTCACCGGCTGGCCCATCACCGGCGGCGCTGCATAACCCAAGCTTTTACACGGCGGGCCCGGGCATTTTTTGCCGGGCCCGCCTTATGCTGCAAGAAACACTTTTCGGAGAGGAACCCCATGGCTGAAAATCAAGGGCACGACGGCGGCGCACCGCGCAGGATCGCCGTGGTCACCGGCGCCGGTTCGGGGATCGGCCGGGCAGTGTCCCGGGAGTTCCTGCAGGCCGGCTACGGCGTGGTGCTGGCCGGACGCCGGGAGGCGGAACTGGTGGAAACCGCCGGCGGCGCGCCGCTTGCGCTGGCCGTACGCACCGACGTGACCCGGCCCGAAGACGTCGAACATCTCTTCCGTGCCGCCGTGGAACGGTTCGGCAGGGTGGACGTACTGTTCAACAACGCCGGCACTTTCGGCCCGGCTGCCTCGGTGGATGAGATCTCCCCGGAGGACTGGAACGCGGTGCTGGCCGTGAACCTGACCGGGGCCATGCTCTGCGCGGGTGCTGCCGTGCGGACCATGAAGGCCCAGCAGCCCGGCGGCGGGCGCATCATCAACAACGGCTCCATCTCTGCCCATTCCCCGCGGCCCAAATCGGTGGCCTACACCGTGTCCAAGCACGCCATCTCGGGCCTGACCAAATCGATCGAGCTGGACGGGCGGGCTTTTGGTGTCAGCTGTGGGCAGATCGACATCGGCAACACCACCACGGACATCATGGCCACCCTGGACGTGGCCACCGGCGCGCTCCAGGCGGACGGCCGCCGGCTCGTGGAGCCCACATTTCCCGTGGCCGAAGCCGCCCGCACTGTGCTGATGATGGCCGAACTTCCCGCGTCCGCGAACATCGGCTCGCTGGTGATCACGGCAGCGGGAATGCCGTTCATCGGCCGGGGCTGATGGGCCGCGGCCGGTGAACGGCATGACGGGGGGTCAGTGCTGCGGGTCGGGCTTGAGCAGCAGGACCTCCTGGCCGCTGGCGTCGATCAGGCGGCCGTCTTCGCAGCGGTCCCCGTGCTGCAGGCTGCCCAGCACCTCCGGCGAAATCCGGCGTTCGGTGCCTGCGGCAAACACCGAGGGGTTCTCCGGGTTGCCGCGCTTGAGGTGGTTGAACAGGAGGTTCAGCACGATCGCCATGACGGCCGCGGAGCTGATGCCGGAGTGGAAGATCGTGGAAAACCAGGCGGGGAACTTGTCGTAGAAAGTGGGCGCCGCAATGGGGATCACGCCGAACCCCACGGAGGTGGCCACAATGATCAGGTTCATGTTGTTCTTGTAGTTGACGGTGGCCAGGGATCGGATGCCACTGGCCGTCACCGTGCCGAACAGCACGATTCCCGCCCCGCCCAGCACCGCCGTCGGCACGGAGGCAACCACCCGGCCCAGTATGGGGAGCAGGCCCAGGAGCACCAGGATCACGCCGCCGGCCGCCACCACAAAGCGGCTCTTGATGCCCGTGACAGCCACCAGCCCCACGTTTTGGGCGAAGGCGCTTTGCGTGAAGGAGCCAAAGAGGGGCGAGATGGCGCTGGAGGCCATGTCCGCCCGCAGGCCGTCACCCAGCCGGCGGGAGTCCACCTTGGTCCCCACGATGTCGGAGACTGCCAGGATGTCCGCGGAGGTTTCCACCAGCGTCACCAGGATGACGATGAACATGGAGACGATCGCGGCAACGTGGAAGGTGGGCAGGCCCAGGTGGAAGGGGGTGGGGAAGGCCGCCACCGGCCCCGTCCCGACCTTGGAAAAGTCAGCCATGCCGAAAATCACCGCCACCACCGTGCCGATGACCATGGCCAGCAGGATGGACAGCCGCGAGATGGCCGCGTTGCCCAGCTTGCTCAGCAGCAGCACTATGAGCAGGGTCAGCCCGGCCAGGCCAATGTTGGCCGGGGAGCCGTAATCGGGCGCCTTGGAATTCCCGCCCATGGCCCAATTGGCCGCCACGGGCATCAGGGTCAGCCCGATGGTGGTGATGACGGTGCCGGTCACCACGGGCGGGAAAAACTTGATGATCTTCGAAAACAGCGGCGTGATGGCCAGCCCGATCAGCGACGCCGCAATGACGGCGCCAAACACGGCCTGGATTCCACCCCCGCCGTTGACGATTGCCACCATGGTGGCCACGCCGGCAAACGACACGCCCTGGACCAGCGGGAGCTGGGAGCCGAAAAACGGGATGCCGACTGTCTGCAGCAGCGTGGCCAGCCCGCCCATGAACAGGCAGGCTGCGATCAACAGGCCCACGTCTCCCGAGGACAGGCCGGCCGCCTGGCCCACGATCAGGGGAACGGCGATGATGCCGCCGTACATGGTCAACACGTGTTGGAAACCGTAGGCGAAACTTGCACCAATGCCGAGTTTTTCGTCCTCAGGCCTGGCTGTTGTGGTCAAAGATTTTTGGGACTTGGTCATAGCGGACCTCCTTGTCTGCTTACCCTTGGAATGCGTGCAGCCCGCTTTGGGGGCTGCCGCCGCGGGCGGGCGGGGGTTGTGCGCCCCCGCCCACCCTTATGTGGAGCTGAAATGCTGCCGCTTAGCAAAAGCCGGCCATGCCCTCCCAGGCGTTCCCGGCGTCGCTGCCGTCTTCACGGACCACGGTGGCCTCGATCAGGCCGTAGGGGCGGTCCGCTGCGAAGAACACTTCGCCGGGGTTGTCCTGGCCAAACGGGGACAGGTCCACCACAAAGTGGTGCTTGTTCGGCATGGAGAACTTGATTTCGTCAATCTCCGGGTGCGCCGCCAGGACTTTCTTGCCCATTTCAAAGAGCGTGTGCTGCAGGGCGTGGGAGTAGCCCTCGGTGAAGCCTTCGAGCAGGAGTGCCTTGACGTCGTCGTACGTCTTGTTGAAGTCCAGCGAGGCCACGGCGTCGGGGTTGTAGCGCCACCGGGCCGCCACGTCGGTGGACATGACGCGGTCGGTGGTCTCGGCCAGCGTGGTGTACTTGTCCTTCGGGTAGCCCACGAAGCCGGACTCGGTGGACTTGAGCACCGTGAGGTCCTTCAGCCCGCCCAGCACGTGGGTGCGGTCCCCGTCCTTGACGACGACGGCGGTGCGCACCTCCTGCCCGTTGCGCACAAAGGAGTGGTTGTGTCCGGTGCCGTTGGCTTGGATCCTGTCCCAGGCGTACGATTCTGCTGCCCAGCGGCCGCCGGTGACCCAGTCGAAGGAGCCGGTGAAGTGATCGGCCAGGCGCTGCAGAAACGCCTCGGGGGAGCCCACGCCGTCCCGGGCCAGGGAGTAAATCGTGTTCTTCTGGGTGTCGGTGGCCACCACGTGGGCGTTGTCGCCGTTGCGGTGGGCGTCCTCAAAGTCGCCCCGCAGCTGCGAGGTGACGTTGAGGTCCTCAATGCTGTGGCGTTCGGTGTCGCGGGCGATCTTGACCAGGCGCACCTCGGCCTTGCCGTACTGGTTGGCCCCCAGGATGATGTTGCTGTTCGTGCTCATGATTAGTTTCCTCTGTACGTTGAATAGGCGAACGGGCTCAGCAGCAGGGGCACGTGGTAGTGCGCCTGGCCTTCCGTGACCGTGAATGTCAGGGCAACCTCCGGGAAGAAGGTGTCCGTGTTGATGCCGGCGAAGTAGGCGCCCGTGTCGAAGTGGAGACGGTAGTCGCCGCCCGGCAGCGTTGCGGGGCCCAGGTCTTTCACCCGCCCGTCGGCATCAGTGGTGCCCGTCGCAATCTGGGTCCATGCCCCGCCGTCGCGGGCGTAAAGCTCGACGGCGACACCTGCGGCAGGTTTCCCGGCCGCGGTATCCAGAATGTGGGTGGTAATCAGGGAGCTCATTCGCTCATCACTCCTTTGAGGCGCAGCACGGCGATTTCACGCAATTGCTGGGCCACGATGGGGGCTTCTTGTTCGGACGTGTTGGCCAGGCGCCGTTCCAGCGCGGCCAGGATGTCCTCGGGGGTCCGGCCGGCGGCCCGGATGAGGAACACCTGCCCGAACTTTTCCTCATAGGCGCGGTTGGCGTCGGCCAGGGCCTTCGTCAGTGCGGTGTTGCCCTGGTCCACGCCGGACTGCTCCTTGCGGGAGAGTGCCGCCTCGGCGCTGTTGCCCTCCGCCCGTTCGCCGATCCTCGGATGGTGCGCCATGGCGGCCGCAATTTCCGTGGTGGTGAAGGGGGTGGCGGCGGCCCAGGCGCAGCTGAACAGTTGGCTCAGGGTGTTGTAGGGGCGGGCGGCGGTGATCTCGTCGATCCACCGCTGGATGTCGATGCACGGACGGAGCGCTGCATGCAGCTGTGCCGTGTCGGAATCGTTGAATTGTTGCAGCAACATAGTTTGCTGTCCTAGTAACTCAAATGCTGGCATCCACGGCGTAGGGCTATACGAATGAAAGTCAATTCTCGTATCGTGGAACTGTTATTTCAGCATATGCAATAGTGAACAGCATCACATCCGGATTGTCAATGGCGCGGTGGATTGGGCCTGCCGGAACCGTGAAGCAGCGCGTGGTTAAACGCGAAGGGTGCGCCACTTGAGAAGTGGCGCACCCCCGGGACCTGATGGCGCGCAGGCGGAAAGTGGATCCCGGCTAGAGGCCCAGTTCGCCCCTGAGCCGGGCCACGTGGCCCTCGGCGTTGACGTTGTACTCGGCCGAGCGCACCGTGCCGTCGGCGTTGACCACCACGGTGGAGCGCAGGGTGCCGATCAGCGTGGTGCCGTTGACCTTTTTCTCACCCCAGGCGCCCCATTCCTCGGCTGTGGCGTGGTCGGCATCCGAGAGCAGGGGGAAATTCAGGCCAAAGTCCGCCGCGAACTTGGCCAGGTCCGGCTGCGGGTCGGTGGAAATTCCCACCACCTCGACGCCGGCACCCTTCAGGGCGGCCAGGTTGTCGCGGAAGTCGCAGGCCTCCGTGGTGCACCCGGGCGTGGCGGCCTTGGGGTAGAAGTACACCACCACCTGCCGTCCGGCGTAGTCGGCCAGGGACACCTGGTCCCCGGAGGCGTTGGGCAGGGAAAAGGCGGGGGCCGGAACCCCGGCGGTAAGTTGTGCGGACATGACGCTCCCAAGGTTGGATTCTCAGACTTCACGGCATTGTGATTCCATATTGTGAAATATGAATTTTGTCAGATGAAAAGAGTTTAGATCTGTGGCCTGCCCCAGTCAACGTATGTGACGCCCACCGGCCAGTCCGCGTCAGCCTTGCGTTCCGGCCGTTTTCTGCGCCGCCAGCCAGGCCAGAATGTCGTCGCGGCGGATGCGGCGGTGCGTGCCACGGTACTGCACGGGGATCTCCCCGCGGTCGGTCATGTTGCGCAGGAACGTGTGTGAGATGCACGCCAGCTCGGCGGCCTGGGAGGTGGTCAGCAGTTCCGCCACGCTGGCCACCGTCACGGCCTCGCCGCGGCCCAGCCGCTGCAGCAGGTCGACGACGGCGTCCCTCGCCCCGGGTGCCAGCCGGTGGGCCGTGCCGTCCACAAAGACGGTGACGTCCCGGCCGCCGTCGAGCATCCTGGCCAGGGCTGCCTGTTCCGAGGGGTCCAGCCCTGTCACTTTTGGTCCATCCAGTGTCATGCCAGCAGGCTACCAGCCCGCACGCTGAACCCCACCGGTAGGGTATGAGCCATGACTTCAAAGATCAGCACGGCCCTGCTTGGCTACGGGCTGGCCGGCAGCATATTCCACGCCCCCTCGCTGCTTGCCCTGCCGGACTTCAGCCTTGACGTCATTGTCACCTCCGATCCGGTCCGGCAGGCGGCCGCCCGAGCTGCGCACCCCGCGGCCCGCGTGCTGGCGCGCAGTGAGTGGGACGCATCGGCAGCCGGCGTGGACCTGGTGGTGGTGGCCACCCCTCCGGCAACCCACGTGGCACTCGCGCAAGCCGCGCTGGAAGCCGGGTGCGCCGTCGTGGTTGACAAGCCCTTCACCGTGACCAGCGCCGAGGGTGATGCGCTCATCGCCCTCGCCCAAAGCAGGGGCCTGGTGCTGACCACCTACCAGAACAGGCGCTGGGACGGCGAGTACCTGACGCTGAAGAAGCTCCTGGCCGGGGGTGCCCTGGGGGAGGTTCGGCGCTTTGAGTCGAGGCTGGAGCGCTGGCAGCCGGACATCACCAAGGAGTGGAAGGCGCAGGCCACCCCATCCGAAGGCGGCGGCATCCTCTTTGATTTGGGCACGCACCTGATCGACCAGGCCCTGCAACTTTTTGGCCCGCCCGTGCGCATTTATGGCGAGGCGGCCGCGCGCAGGCCGGCCGAAAAGGCCGACGACGACGCTTTTGTGGCCCTGGAACATGCCGGCGGCGTGGTTTCCCACCTGTGGATGAACCTCAGCGTGCCCCAACTCGGTCCCCGGTTGCGCGTATTGGGCTCCGAGGCCGCGTACGTCAAGCAGCGCGCGGACCAGCAGGAAGCGCAGCTCCAGGCCGGGATCCTGCCCGGCAGCCCGGCGTACGGCGTGGATCCGGAGGAGAACTGGGGCTTGCTGGGGCGGGACGGCTCCCTGGTGCCCGTGCCCACAGAACGCGGGAATTTCAGCGATTTTTATGCCATTTTGGCGAAAGCGCTTCGCGGAGGCGGTCCCGTTCCCGTGGACCCCGCGGATTCGGTGGCTGCCCTGCGCATCATCGAAGAGGTGCGCGGACAGCTGCGTTAACCCTGCGCAAAGTATGCTTGGCTCAGGTTTTGCGCCCGGGGACTACGCAGCACTAAGGGGAAAAGTGACGAACAGCAATATGGGGACCCACGGCGGCGCGGCCGTGGCCGAAGGGGCCCTGCTGGAACCCACCGCCACCGTCCGCCACCGCTGGACAGCGTCAGTGGTGTTGGTCAACGTGGGGATCAATGCGGCGTTCTTCGGCCCCATCCAGGTGCTGCTGGGCCAGCAGGCCATCCACTTCAGCGAGGGTGACAAGGAAGCCATCCTGGCCCTCGTGACAGGTGCCGGCGCCGCCGTCTCCCTGGTGGCCAACCCGCTCTTCGGCACCTTCAGCGACAGGACTGTCTCCCGCTACGGCCGGCGCGTGCCGTGGGTGTTCATCGGCGCACTGCTGGGCACCATCGGGCTGCTGGGACTGACAGTGGCGCCCAGCGTGGCGGCCATGACCCTGCTGTGGTGTTTTGTCCAGCTGGGCTGCAACGGCGCCCTGGCCGCCATTACCGCAGCCGTCCCGGACCAGGTCCCGATCCGCCAGCGCGGCATTATCGGCGGGCTGGCCTCCATGGGCACCGTGGTGGGGATCCTGCTGGGGGCCGCCATCGGCGCCGTCGTGGCGGGAAACTTCGCGCTGGGCTACGTGCTGTGCGCCGGCGCCCTCGTGGCGGGCATGGTGCCGTACCTGTTCCTGGCCAATGACAGGGTGCTTCTCCGCTCGGAACGCCCGGCCTTTTCCTGGCCCGCGTTCTTCCAGGGCTTTTGGGTGTCCCCGCGGCTGTACCCGGATTTTGGCTGGGCGTGGATCACCCGCTTTTTGGTCAATGTGGGCAACCACCTGGTCACCCTCTACCTCCTGTTCTTCCTCAAGGACGCCGTCGGATTCAGCAATCCCGAGTTTGGCGTGCTGGTCCTGACGGGCATCTACGCCATCATGACGTTGATTACGGCCGTCATCGGCGGGCAGTGGACGGACAAGGTGGGCAAGCGCAAGCCGTTCGTGATCGGCTCCTCCGTCATCATCGCCGTCTCAGCCCTGATCTTGGCGTTCTGGCCCACCTGGACCGGGGCCCTACTGGGGTCGGCCGTGCTGGGGGTCGGCTACGGCGCGTACCTGGCCGTCGACTTTGCGCTGCTCACCCAGGTGTTGCCGTCGTCGGCCAGCCGCGGCAAGGACCTGGGCGTGATCAATGTGGCCAACTCGCTGCCGCAGGTCATTGCCCCCATCATCGCCTTCCCGCTGGTGGCGCACCTGGGCGGCTATGTCACGCTGTACGTGGTGGCCGCGGTGATCGGGCTGCTGGGCGCCGTGTTCGTGGTGAAGATCAAGGGCGTGGACTGAACTTTCACCGGGTCAGGCGAAGAACAGCATTTTCACCAGCGCCGCCGTGCCCACCACAATGATGGTGGCACGCAACGCCGTCGGGGGCAGCTTGCGGCCAAACTTGGCGCCAAAGAAGCCCCCCAGCAGCGCGCCGGCCGCAATGAGCGCCGTGACCTTCCAGTCAATGTAATGCCAGGCCACCACCATGAATGTTGCCGCCGCGATCCCGTTCACCGCTGTGGTCAGCACGTTCTTGACGGCGTTGATCTGCTGCAGCGCCACCGTGGTCATGATGCTCATGAGGCCCACAATCAGGATGCCCTGCGCAGCGCCAAAATAGCCGCCGTACATGCCCAGCACGAAGATCCCGGCCACGAGGCCGACGGCGCTCCGGGAGGGTCCGGCGTCGTCCCCGGTGTACCGGCGCTTGGCCAGGAGCCGCTGCAGGGCCGGGCCGAACGCCACCATGAGGATGCCGATGACTATCAGCACCGGAACGATGGTGTTGAAGGCCGACGCCGGCAACACCAGCAGGAGCAGCGCCCCAATCAGCCCGCCAATCGCCGAGGCGGGAAGAAGGCGCTTGATCATGACCTTGTTGGGGGCAAGTTCCTTGCGGTAGCCCCAGGTGCCGGACAGCCCGCCGGCCACCAGGCCGATGTTGTTGGAGATGTTCGCCGTCAGAGGCGGGTAGCCAAAGAGCAGGAGCACCGGGAATGTCACGAGTGTTCCGGAACCGACAACGACGTTGATCATGCCGGCCCAAAAGCCAGCCAGGAAAATTGCCGCCATCTCCAGCATGGGCCGTCCTTACCAAGTTGTTCGTCCGTGGGACGGGTCAAAGTCTACGCGGTCCCCCCTGCCCGGCTGCTAACCCGTGACGGCCTTGGCCACCTGGAAGTGCCCATCCGCGTAAACCGTCACAAAGCGGCTCCCCGGGAATCGGCCCTGGGCTTCCGATGCCGTGGTGTTGTCCGGCACGCCCGGCCGGCCTGACACATCCATCAACACATACTCCGGTGCGGGATTCTTGTTGCCGATCCAATAGACCTGGTCCTTGTCCGCCACATAGCTCATCAGGCTGATGTCGGTTTCCACCGTGACGCCGGCGGGAACGGCCGCCAGGGCCTTCTCCGCGGACACGTTGTTGACGGTGGGAAATGAAAGCGCCGGGTCTGCGAGCTTGCCAAAGGAGTACTGGCTCAAAAGCGTAAGGGCCACAAGCGCGACGGCGGCCCCGGACAGCAGGCGCAACCTGGCCGAATCCAGCACTTTCCGACGCGACAGGGCATCAATGGCGGCGCAAAACACCACAGGCATCAGCACGGCGGAGTACTGCCAGTCCTGGCCCCAGTACGCAGGCAATTCCCCGAGGAAGCGCCAGGCCAGCGTGGGGACCACCAGCAAGGTGATGGGGGAGAACAGGCACAGCCCGGCGGTGATGGCGAGCAGCAGCAGCGTGGTGGCAACCTTGTCCGCCTGGAAAAGCAAAGTGCCGGGGTGGGCCAGCAGCCCCGAGATGTCCAGCTGGCTCTGGTAGGCCCACTGGTGGCCGGCATTCATGGACGGCAGGATCACCTTGGTGGCGAGCACAAACCAGGCCACGCCCCAGGCGGACAGCCACAAGCCGGCAGGCCGGCGGGACCGGTGCGCCATGAGCAGGCCAAAGACCAGCACCGTCAGCCCCATGTCCTCCTTGACGAAGACCAGCAGCGCGGCCCAGATCCAGGCCGACCGCCACTTTTCCTCCATCAAGGAGCACAGTGCGAACGCCAGAAACGGCACGGCAAAGGCAATCTCGTGGAACTGGGAATCCACTGCGGACTGCAGGCCCCAGCTCACGGCGTAGGCAGCGCCCACGCAGGCGCCGGGCAACCGGCCCAGCCGCCTGATGGCGAGGTGGCTGATGACCACCACGGAGGCGGCAAAGAGAAAATTCTGGACCACCAGCAAGGTAAAAGCGCTGGGGAACACGCGGTAAATGGGTCCCAGCACCACCAGGATGGGGTGGAAATGGTCGCCAAGCAGGTTGTAGCCCTGGCCCTTGATGCTGACAATGGGTGCCTGGAATTGCGAATACGCCTTGGCCAGCTGGGTGAAAATGCCCAAGTCCCAGGAGCGGATGGCAAAACTTGTCCACTGCAGCCATGAATAAAGCATGTAGAGGAGGAACGCCGCCGTGCCGAGCAGCACTGCCAGGGTTCGGGCGCCGCGCACGGTGCCGGCCTGGGCGGGCGCCGTGTCAGGGAGCTGGCTGCCTTCCTTCGCTGTCGTCACCCTTGAAAGTCTATTCTGTCGGGGCACAATGGGTGCCTGGGGTGTCTCTGGCAGGATGGGCGAATGGATGCACAGCTAATCTGGACCATCATTTGCGGGCTCGCGATCCTGGTGGGGGTCACGGGCGTCATTGTCCCCGTGCTGCCGGGCAGCCTGCTGGTCGGTGCCAGTCTCCTGGCGTGGGCCATCGTGGTGGGGCGGCCCGTGGGGTGGGTGGTGTTTGGCGTGGGCGTGCTGTTTGTGGCGGCCGGCATGGCCTCAAGCGCAGTGTTGACGGGCCGGGCCATGAAGCAGCGGCAAATTCCCGGCCGCTCCATTGTTGCCGGGCTGGTGCTGGGTGTGGTGGGTTTCTTTGTGCTGCCCGTGGTGGGCCTGCTGCTTGGCTTTGCCGTGGGGCTCTTCCTGTCCGAAGTGCAACGCCAGAAAGCCGTGAAACCCGCCGTTTCCTCCTCCCTGGCTGCCCTGAAGGCAACGGGGCTGGGCATGTTGGCGGAGTTCGGCTTTGCCTCCCTGGCAGCAGGCACGTGGGGGGCCGGCGTCGTGCTGTATTTCCTGGGCCGGTAGCGTGGCTCAGCCCGGCAGCCGCAGCGGCACCGCCATGGCGCCCATGGGCCCTCCGCACTGCTCAGTGCCGCCAACGCGCGTCCAGTTGAAGGTGTTGGACTGCTGGACCAGCAGGTTTCCCGCGGCGTCGTAGGCCCGGAATGTCACGGCGGTGGGAGGCTCCGTGTCGACATTGAGCACCCAGGAGCCGTCTCCCTGGCGGGCCAGGAGGCTGGGAGCGCCGGTGGCCAGCTTGGCGAAAGTGGGGTTCATGGGAACGCAGTTGGAGCCCGCACAGGCAGTGATGGCCGACACCGAGGACACCGCGGCCGGGCTGCCGGACAGGGACAGCGTCAGGTGGTTGTGCCAATTGGGCTCCGGGCAGGAGCCGGCACCCTTGTCCAGCACGATCGCGCCGATAATGAACGCCATGCACACGGCCGCCACGAGTGGAACCAGGACAAGTTCCACGCGAAAACGGGCGTTGGGGGCGGCGGACATGGGCTCATGCTACCGAACGGTTCTGGATGTTTCCCGCGAATTTGGCACGTCCTTGCTGGACGCCTCATCCCAGCCAGCGGGCCGCCGTTCCGCCGATTCCCAGCACCGCATAGGCGCTGACGGGGACCAGCAGCATCCACTCACGCCAGGACCCTGCATTGCCCAGCACAGGCACGGCCACGTTGCCGTTGCGCTTCCAGACACTCCTGAGCAGGGGGACCTTCCGCACCAGCCGGGGCGGCCGGATTTGCAGCGGCCACAGCAGGTTGGCACCGCCGGTGGTCAGCATGTCCCCGGCAATGTGGATTGCCACGCCCAGCCCCACCGCCAGGGGGAACCAAAACTGGTCCTGAGGGGCAAAAAACGTGATGAAGGCGCCCACGCCCAGGCCCACAACCCAGGGAATCTTCCGCATGGAGTCGGGAATGAACTTGAGCACTTTCGCCGCGAATGATGCCAGCAGGACAGTGAAAATCCCGGCCCCGGGAAAAATCAGCCCGAACGGCGCCAGCTCGGCCGTCCAAATGCCCGCCAGCAGCGCAATCGCCACGAACACGGCCAGGCCCAGCAGGGAGTGGGTGCCGTGCCGGTGCCCGCCCGACAGCCTCCCCACCTCCCGGCACATCACATTGGAGAACGGCGGCAGCGAATGCGCAATGGTCGCATTCCGGTGGTCGGCGTCGGGCAGCAGCGCCGCGCCCGCCGTGACGATGGTGCCGGCCAGCACCCCTGCCGCACCGACATGCAAAAGGCCCAGGCCGACGTCGAGCCTGTCCGGCAGAAAGGGCAGTGCCTGTGCGGCACCGCCGAGGTCCAGCTGGAAGCGGGTGGTCAGCGCCAGCCACACGGCCGCACCGCTGGCGGCGTGGTGGGGTCCCATCATGGCAATTCCTTTCGCGGTGGGCCGGATCCCCTTGGGCGGGAAATCTGCACGCTCCACAGTAGGGCCATGGCCTGACAAATCCGCATTGGCGGTACCGTGGGCCCATGGCCAAGGACTTGAAGAACGACGGCGGCACCCGGCTCACGGTGCACGTCCCCATGCGCTGGGGAGACATGGATGCCTACGGGCACATCAACAATGTGGAGGTGCTGCGCATCCTGGAGGAGGCGCGCGTGCATGCCTTTGGGCCGCCTGCCGGCACCGGACTGCCGGGCGTGGAGGTGGAGCTGCCCGTGTTTTCCGAACTCCCTGAGGGAACGCAGGCGCTGGTGGTGGAGCACCGCGTCAGGTACCTGGTGCCGCTGAACTACCGGAATGTGCCGGCGCGGATCGAGGTGTGGGTCAGTGCCGTCAAGGGGGCCAGCTTTACCGTGGCGTATGCCATCTTCGATCCGGTGACAGGGACCAAGTGTGTCGTCGCGGAGACCACGCTGGCGTTCTTCCACGAGGGCACCGGCACGTTGTTGCGGATTGCCGCGGAAAAGAAGGCCCAGCTGGAGCCGCTACGAGGGGAATCGAACTTCCGCTGAAATTTTCCAGCCGCCCGGACGGTTGCACCGGACATGACAACTATGGGAATTATCGGGGCAGGACACATTGGCAGCCAGATTGCACGCAAGGCGGTGCAGCTGGGGTATGACGTGGTGATCAGCAATTCACGCGGGCCGGAAACGCTCGCGGAACTGGTGGCCGAACTGGGCGGGAAGGCCCGCGCCGCCACGGCCGCGGAGGCAGCGGCGGCGGCGGATTTCGCCGTCGTCACCGTCCCGTTCGGGCACTACCTGGACATCCCGGCGCAGCCGCTGTCCGGCAAGGTTGTCATCGACACGAACAACTACTACTGGGAGCGCGACGGGCATGTGGCCGCCCTCGACACGGGTGAGGCCACAGTCTCGGGCCTGCTGCAGGAGCACCTGGCGGACTCCCGCGTGGCCAAGGGCTTCAACCACATTGCGGCACCTGACATCACCACCACCGGGACGCCGGCCGGCACAGAAAACCGCCGGGCGCTGGCCACGGCAAGCGACCACGACGACGCGGCAGCCTTGGTCACTGCCCTCTATGACGAGTTTGGCTTTGACTCCGTGAACATCGGGCCGCTGTCCGAAAGCTGGCGGGTGGAGCGCGACCGTCCGGCCTATGTGGTGCGGCAGAATGCAGCCGAATTGGCCGAAAACCTCGCCAAGGCGCCGCGGGTCATTTAGGAGCCGGTGCCAAACCGTTCCTCCAGCCGCGCCAGCGCGGCAGCCCTGTGGCGGTGGCCCAGCCATTCGTCAACAATAATGGTCGCCGCCGGGGTGGCCAGGACCAGCAACAGGCAGCCCACCATGGACACCCCGGCCGCGGCCAGCAGGACCGCGGCCGTCGACAGGGCCACCAATGCGCCGCAGAGCCACAGGTGGAGGGCATCCACGGACACCAAGTACCCGTAGAGAAATGTCAGGGTCAGCATGAAGACCACCACGGGAACCGCCACCGAGGCAACCACGCCGGCCTCCCCGATGCGGGTCTGGCCCTGCAGAAAATAGGCATACACGTGCAGGCCGGCGCCGGTGGCGGCTATGGAAGCGAAGACCAGCATGTGGGCATAACCGAAAATGAACGCGCGTTGGCGGCGCAGGTGCAGGGCCTGGCCAGCAGGCAGGATGAAGTACAGCCACCACATGGCAAAGGCCAGCCCGGTACCGGCCAGACCCACCGCCACCGTGTCTACGGTCCAGCCGCCCGTGGCGACCACGGCCCGCAGAGCATCAACGGTACCCACCAGGCACTCGCCCAGTGCAATGATGGCCAGCAGGCTGTAGCGCTCTGCAATGTGATGGGCATGCCAGGGCGTGCGGGCCTGGCGTTCGGCTATCCCGGGCGTCGCCATTTCGAGCACGAACAGTGGCACAGCCATCAAAAACATGACTCCCACGCTGGTGTTCACGAGCAACACCACCACCCAGCCAAGCTGGGCAACGGCCAGATACTTGGCATAACTGAGGCAGGTCCGCCGTCGTTGGGGGGCCTGTTTGGCAGCCCGCAACCATTGGAACAGCAGGGCGGTGCGCATGATCACGTAGCCCAGAACCATGACCCTGTTGTCCACATGATCTCCCTTTTCAAGGGAAGCGAACAGGGGCTCAATGCCCATGGCCAGGATCAGCACGCCCGTCATCTGGAGCATGGTGACGAGCCGGAAGATCCAGTCGTCAGTGTCGTAGGCGCTGGCGAACCAGCTGAAGTTGATCCACGCCCAAATGACGGCGAACATGGCAAAGCCGAAGCCGATGAGCGCAGCGCCCACGTGCCCGCCGGCCAAGTTGGTGGCCAATTGCCCCGCCGCCACCCCAAAGGCAATGGCGAACGTCAGGTCAAAGAACAATTCCAGCGGCGTGGACGCGCGATTGTGCTGGTTTGGGTCGCGCCCGCCCATCCGGGCCGCGGCGTGCCGCAACGGGTTATCACTCATGCGCTGCTCCAATCCGCGGCCGGCTGTCCTGGCGCCGGCCGGGCCTCCTATTAGCCTTCAGCGGGTGATTTTTCGGTGAGGATGCCGTCGGCGTCTGCGTAGATCATTTTCCCGGGGGTGATGGTCACGTTGCCGAGGTGGATGGGGGTGTCTGTTTCGCCGGTGCCGGTTTTGGTGCTTTTGGCGGGGTTGGTGCCGAGGGCCTTGACGCCGAGCGGGAGGGTGTTGATGACGGTGCTGTCCCGGATTGCGCCGTTGATGATGACGCCGGACCAGTCGTTCTTGATGGCGGAGGTGGCGATGAGGTCGCCCATGAGGGCGGTCTCGAGGGAGCCGCCGCCGTCGACCACCAGCACGGCGCCGTGGCCGGGGGTGGAGAGCATGGTTTTGATGAGTGCGTTGTCCTGGAAGCAGCGGATGGTCCGGGCCGGGCCGCTGAAGGCGGTGCGGGTGCCGAAGTTGCGGAATTGGGTCGAGACGGAGTTGAGCTCGGTGCCGCGTTCGTCATAGAGGTCTGCTGTAGTGAAGTCCATGGTTCTCCTGGCGTGGGTAGATGGTACAGGGCCAGCATAAGTGCTCCGGTGCCGGGGCGGGGAGGGACGGGTGCGGGCCAGATCTGTCCCCGTGGCGATCGGGTCGGTTCGAGGGCGCTGCCGCCGCCTGTCCTGGCCGCCAGGGTGGCGTTGGACTGGGCGCCACCAATTTTTGGCTGTTTGGTCCGTCCATGCTGTCTTCTCCGGCTGGCTGCTGGGCGGCTTGATGTGGATGCCTGT
>NZ_JAJLOZ010000088.1:0-17866 GCF_025548615.1 Arthrobacter sp. A2-55
GTCCCGCCCGGGCCGCGAAGATCACATTCCGCCCGCCCCGCACCCCGCCGAGATAGCGGTACCGCGCCGAGACGTGCGGAAAATTCTTGCCGGATTCGGCGCTCTTCCGCTATCTCGGCGAAGGAACGGGATGGAACAGGAACGGCGTCAGTCGACAAACTCCGATTGCGTCTCAATGAACGCCCACTCGCGCCGCGTGAGCGTGCCGCCCACCACCTCGCCACCGGCCGCCCTGACAGCAGCCAGCACGTGCTCGGGAACCGTCTCCGCTTCCAGGTTTTCGCGCAGCCACTCCTTGGCCGCCAGGTCCATTTCAAGCCACCACAGATGAATTTCCACTTCGGGCACCCCCTTAGGATGTCCTTAAACGCTATGCCCGTTCCGGGCGCCTTTCAATGCTTAAACGTTTGTCGGCAGCCACACCAGGACAAGCACGACGGCGACCAGCGGCAGGGTGAGCTGCACCAAGGCCGCCTTCGCCTTGGACGGCGAGGAAATCAGCAGCACCAGTCCCGCGGCGAGCATGGAACCAGCCCCGGCCAGGACCAGCGCCGCACCGACGGAATGATGGCCGGATGCGGCAGCGATGACGCCGGCAAGCGTCACAATGGCAAGAAAGAGATTGTAGAAGCCCTGGTTGAAGGCCAATTCCTTCGTTGCGTTCGCTTCCTCGGCCGTGGTGCCGAATGTTTTTCGCGTCGACACCGCAGTCCAGCGAAATGATTCCAACGCAAATATGTAGACGTGGAGTGCCGCTGCCAAAACAGCAAAGACAATTGCAGTTGTGAGCATCTGGAACCTGTCCCTCGCAGATTCCGGGGGCCGCGCCCCCGGTCCCGGCCCGTCCGGGAACTCAAGGATACGGGGTCATGTCCGCCGGGCGGCAGAACTCCTCGAGCACCGATTTAACACGATTCCATACTTCCACTATGTGAAAATCATATTTCCTCTTGTGGAAGATGCTGGAAAGTTTTAGAGTCGATACATCCTCAAAATGTGAGGTGCGCAACATCGACAATCCGTTACTTGATTGGTTGAAGTCCGATGAAAAATTCTGAAAACGGTGCATTGAAGGCGAGTTCGATGCACCCGCAGAAGGCCAGGCCCCGCAGCCTGGCCTTCTGCCAGATTCTGTTCGCCACGGTGGCATTGACAATATTTGGCCATTTGTGGCTGAACGCCGGTCATTCGCCACTCATGTGGGGCATGGAATCCGTCCTGGCGGCAGCAACACTGACCGCCCTGGCCCTCGCGGCGAGATCCGCCACCCACCGAACGCCTGTCCTGGCATTGGCCAACCACGCCCGCCGCTAGCCATGCAGCCATTCCCGGTGCGCGCCGCGGTGCCCAAGCAGCACGCGTCCACACCCTACGACCGGGGTCCGCGCCCTGTCCCGGCAATGAAGCCGCACAGGCAGGGTACCGCCCAAAACTTTCCGTCCTGAGGATTCTCCATGTCCAAGACAGTTGAAAACCACCAAAAAATCCAGTCCACCACCCACAGCGCCCCCGCGAAACCCCGGGGCAAGGCGCGGTGGAACATTGCCCTGCTCATGGGCTTCGGCATCCTGATCAACTACATTGACCGGCTTTCGATCTCCGTCACGCAGACACCGCTTTCGCACGAATTCGGCCTCACGGCCACCGAATTCGGTGTGCTCTCCTCCGCGTTCCTGTGGTCCTACGCGATCATGCAGATCCCCTCCGGCATGCTCCTGGACCGCTTCGGGGTGAAAAAGATCTGGGGCGCCAGCGCCGTGCTGTGGTTCATCGCCTCCGTGCTGACCGCAGTTGCCTCCGGCGCGTGGATCATCATCGTGGCCCGCGTTCTCCTCGGCGTGGCCGAAGCCCCCGCCTTCCCCGGCGCCATGAAGGCCACCGGCCTGTGGTTCCCCCGCCACGAACGCGGACTGTGCACCGCCATCTTCGACAGCGGCACCCGCCTGGCCAACGTCCTGGGCCTGCCCCTGATCGCCTTCACCGTGGCCACCTGGGGCTGGCGCGAAGCATTCTGGGTCCAGGCCGGGCTGTCACTGGTCTTCCTCGCCGCATTCCTCTGGAAGTACAGCGGACCCGCAGCCCGCCTGAAGAAGGCGCGCATGAGCCAGGAGGAATACAACTACATTGTCGACGGCGGCGCCTCCTCCGAATCAGTCCGCCCCAAAAGCGACCTGGCCACCGTCGGCTACCTGCTGCGCCAGCGCAAGGTCTGGGGCCTCTCCCTCGGACTCGCCGGGGCCGGCTACGTCCTCTGGATGCTGCTGACCTGGCTGCCGGGCTACATGCAAAAAAGCATGGACCAGAGCATCCTGCAAAGCGGCATCTACGCCGCCGTCCCCGCCCTGGCCATGTTCATCTCCGAACTGACCATCGGCGGCTGGTGGGTGGACCGGGTCATCGGCCGCGGCGCCAACGCCGACAAAGTCCGCAAAGGCATCATCGTCGCCGGCATGATAGTCGCCCTGCTCACCGTCGGTGCCGCCTTCAGCCACAGCGCCACCACCGCCATCATCTGGATCGCCGCCGGCAGCGCCGGAATCGCCCTCGTCTACGTCACCAGCAACTCCCTCCCGGCGCTCATCGCCCCCGAAGGCAGCGCCGGCTCCCTGGCCGCCATCGTCAACTGCGTCAACCTGCTCGCCGGCGTCGCCGCACCCATCGTCACCGGCATGGTCGTCGACATCACCGGCAGCTTCGCCTTCGCCTTCATCATCGGCGGCGTCGCCCTGGTCGGCGGCCTCCTCTCCTACATCCTCCTCATGGGGAAACTGGAACCCATCCCCGCACGCGCCGTGGTCCACGACGACTCCGTCGCCGCATAAACACCTCCCGCGGGGCCGGCCCCGGACCGGGGTCAGCCGCGCGGGATGTTGCGCAAGTTGCTCCGGGCCATGCTGACAGCCTCCCCCGCACCCTTGTTCAGCACAATCTTGGACATGGCCGTGGCAAACCCCAGCACCTGCCCGCCCTTGATCTTCGGCGGGATTGACAGCGCGTTCGGGTCCGTGACCAGTTCCACCAGAGACGGGCCATCGTACGCAAACGCCGCCCGGTAGGCGTCCGCAATGCCCGCTGGGTCCGTTACACGGACGGCATGGAAACCCATGGCAGCGGCAATGGCGGCGTAGTTCGTGTCCGGAACGTCAACGCCGAAGTCGGCCAGGCCGTCCACCAGCATTTCCAGCTTGACCATGCCCAGCGTGGAGTTGTTGAACACCACCACGTTGATGGGGAGCTTGTGCGCGGCCGCCGTGATGAGCTCGCCGAGGAGCATCGACAGGCCGCCGTCGCCGGACACCGAGATGACCTGCCGGTCCGGGTAGGCGGACTGGACTCCGATGGCCTGCGGCAGCGCATTCGCCATGGATCCGTGCAGGTAGGAGCCGATCAGCCGGCGCGTCCCCAGGGGGTTGATGTAGCGTGCCGTCCACACATTGCACATGCCCGTGTCCGCCGTGAAGATGGCATCCTTGGCCGCAATTTCATCCAGCAGGGAGGCCGCGTATTCGGGGTGGATGGGCACCAGCCTGTCCGCGTTGCGCGTGTAGGCACCCACCGCCTTGTTCATGAGCCGGTCATGTTTCTTCAGCATCTGGTCCAGGAAACGTGAATTGTTCTTCGGCTCCACCAGTGGGATCAGGGCCTGCAGGGTGGGCAGCACGTCGCCGTGCACGGCAATTTCGACGTCGGTGCGCCGGCCCAGGTGTTCCGGGGCCCGGTCCACCTGTGCGGTGCGGGTGCCGGGCAGGAATTGGTCGTACGGGAAGTCGGTGCCGAGCAGGATCAGCAGCTCGGCGTCGGCAATGCCCTCGGCGGCTGCACCGTAGCCCAGCAGCCCCGTCATGCCGATGTCGAAGGGGTTGCCGTACTGGATGAAGTCCTTGCCCCGCAGGCTGTGCCCGATGGGCGCCTTGACCAGTTCCGCGAGCGCAATGACTTCGTCGTGGGCGCCCTCCACACCGGCACCGGCAAAGATGGCCACCTTTTGCGCCCTGTTAATGGCGTCGGCCAGCTCCTTCACGCTTTCCTGGGCGGGCACCAGTGACGCGCGGGTGTAGGGGCGCCGGTGTGGCGTGGGTGCGCTGGCAGGAAGGCTTGCGATGTCGCCCGGCAAGGTCACGACGGCGACACCCCTCAGGCCGATGGCATGGGAAATGGCGCTGCGCATGACCCTGGGTGCCTGCTCCGCGGTGCTGACCAGCTCCGAATACACGGAGCATTCGTCAAAGATCCTGTCGGGGTGGGTTTCCTGGAAAAACCCGCTGCCGATCTGCTTGCTGGGGATGTGGGAGGCGATGGCCAGCACGGGCGCACCGGTGCGGTTGGCGTCGTACAGCCCGTTCATCAGGTGCAGGTTCCCGGGGCCGCAGGAACCCGCGCACACGGCCAGTTCCCCCGTGAGCTGCGCTTCGGCGCCGGCGGCGAAAGCGGCCGCTTCCTCGTGCCGGACGTGGATCCAGTCGATTCCTCCGTTGCTGGCACCCCCGGTTTTCCGCACGGCGTCCACCAGCGGGTTAAGGCTGTCGCCCACAATCCCGTAGATGCGCCGCACTCCGGCAAACTGCAACTGTTCAATGAGTTGGGTGGCAAGTTCCTTGGCCATGGGCACATCCTTCAACCGGAAGCTGATCCGCACGAACTGTTACCGCCAACCTACCGCAGGGATGTGCCCGGAGCATGGCATGGTGGCCTGTTTTCTGCCGCCGTCAGGGCCTGACCCACAGACGGAAGGGCCCGGCACCCCCGGTGCCGGGCCCTTCACGTTCCACAAACGCGGCTGGATCCGCAATGAGCAGTTACCGCGCCTGCGCCGCTTCCACCACGGCGTTGACGGCGGCGAACAGCGGGTGCGCCGGGGCCAGCCCCGTGATGCGTTCCGTGGCGGCCGCCGCGGGGTTGTCAGCCAGGATGGACGCCAATTCCACGGCCTCGGCGTCACCTGGATCGTCAAACCGCAGTGCCGCGCCGATGGCCTCCAGCAGGGCCGCAGGTTTCACGCCGTTTTCCGCGAGCTCGGCCGCAGGGCCAATGAAGCGCTCATGGCGGCTGAGCTTGCGCAGGGGCGCCCGGCCCACCCGCACCACGGTGTCAGGCAGGTGTTCGTTGGCGAACCGGACCAGGATCTTTTGCACATAGGCTTCCTGTTCCGCCTCGGCAAAACCGTGCTTCGCCACCAGCAGCTGCTTCGTTTCTTCCAGCACGGCGCGGACCCTGGCCTGGACGGACGGGTCAGCCATGGCGTCGGAAATTTTCTCCAGCCCGGCGGCCCGGCCAAAGTAGGCCGTGGACGCGTGTCCCGTGTTCACAGTGAACAGCTTGCGTTCAATGTACGGGCCAAGGCTGTCCACAAACGTGACGCCCGGAATGGCCGGTTCAGCCCCGCGGAACGGGGTCTTGTCGATGACCCATTCAAAGAACGTCTCCACCGTGACGTCCAGCCCCTGGCCCGGTGCCTGGTTGGGCACAATCCGGTCCACTGCCGTGTTGGCAAACACGGCCGCCGAATCCACGGCGGCCTGCCCCGCTGCCCCGTCGGCGCGGACTGCCGCCTCCAGGATGTCCGTGGCATTGATGGCGTTCTCGCAGGCCATGACCTGCAAGGGCGCCGGCCCGGCATCCCGGGCCGCAATGCCGCGGGCAATCAACGGCGCCACGAACTTGAGGATGTTCGGGCCCACCGCGGTGGTGACCATGTCCGCCGTCGCAATTTCCGCGACCACGGCGTCCGGTGCGGCAGCCGAATTCAGTGCCCTGAAGTTGTCCACCGTGTGCACGGCCGGGTTCTCGCCCACCTCGTGCACCTGATAGCTGTCCGCCGCGGCCAGCTGGTCGATGAGCGCAGCGGCCACGTCGGCAAAGACAATCTCGTAGCCGGCGTTGTGCAGCAGCAGGCCAACAAATCCGCGGCCAATGTTCCCGGCCCCAAAATGAACTGTTTTCACTATGCGTTGACCTTCCGGAAGATGTCCAGGACTTCATCCACCGAGGAGGCGGCCTCCAGGCGGGCCACCTGGTCCTTGTCGGTGAAGACCCGGGCGATGGAGGACAGGATGGCCAGGTGCTCGTTGTTCACTCCGGCCACGCCCACCACAAACTTCACGGGCTTGCCGTTCCAGTCGATGCCTTCCGGGTACCGGATGATGGAGACGGCAGAGCTGGAGATGTTCCCCTTGGCCTCATTGGTCCCGTGCGGGATGGCCAGGAAGTTGCCCATGTAGGTGGACACCGATTCCTCGCGCTCATGCATGGCTGCCACGTACGCGGCATTCACTGCCCCGCGGGCCAGCAGCAGCGCGCCGGCCTCGTCAATGGCCGCATCCCGGGTGCCGGCGGTCCCGTTCAGGACCACGCTTTCGCGGGCCAGGATGGAACCTGCGGCGAGTGCCTCATCATCCCCAGGCACGACGGCGGCTGCCGTTGCAGGTGCCGCGCCCGCGCCGTTGCTGGCCTTGACCAGCTCCACGATTTCCGCATAGCGCGGGCTGTTCATGAAGTTGTCCACGGAGAAGTGGGCCGCGCTGGTGGTGTACGGCGCCGCGCGTTCGGCCAGGTCCTGGTGGGTGACCACCACGTCGTAGCTGTCCGTCAGGTTCGCGATGGCCGAATTGGTCACCTTGACCTCCGGGAAGCCGGCCTTCTTGATCATGTTCCGCAGCACCGAGGCGCCCATGGCACTCGAGCCCATGCCGGCGTCGCAGGCGAAGACAACGGTGGAGATGGGGCCCTTGGTGGCGGCACCGGCGAGCATCGAGGCAACGGAGCTCTTCTTGCCCTTCATGGCCTCCATCTTGGCCGTGGCCTCGCCCAGGTTGTCGGATTCCGCCGGAACGGGGCTGATCCTGAGGATGAAGGAGCCGACCAGGAAGGAGACTGTGGCGGCCAGCACCACGGACAAGGTCACGCCCACATAGCTGTCACTGGCCGTCATGGCGTATACGGCGAAGATGCTGCCAGGGGCGGCTGGGGCGCGCAGCCCGGAACCGGTGATGACCAGCATGAAGATGCCTGTCATGCCGCCGCCAATGGTGGCCAGGATCATGACGGGCTTCATCAGCACGTACGGGAAGTAGATTTCGTGGATGCCGCCCAGGAACTGGATCAGCGCGGCGCCGGGGGCGGAGGCCTTCGCCAGGCCCTTGCCGAAGATCGCGTAGGCCAGCAGCAGGCCCAGGCCGGGGCCGGGGTTGGCTTCCAGCAGGAACAGGATGGACTTGCCCTGCTGCAGTGCCTGTTCGGTGCCCAGCGGGGTCAGGATGCCGTGGTTGACGGCGTTGTTCAGGAACAGGACCTTGGCGGGTTCAATGAAGATACTGGTAAACGGCAGCAGGCCGTGATGGACCAGGAACTGGACCACGTTGCCGGCACCGTTGCTGAAGGCGATCACCACCGGCCCCACCACCAGCTTGCCGATGATCGCCATGATGGCGGCCAGGATGCCGGCGGAGAAGTTGTCGATTAGCATCTCAAAGCCGGGCTTGATGCGGCCTTCCCAGATCTTGTCGAGCTTCATCATGAGCCATGCCGTCAGCGGACCCATGAGCATGGCACCAATGAACATGGGGATGTCGGTACCGACAATGACACCCATGGTTGCTGCGGCGCCGACCACGCCGCCGCGGACGCCATGGACCATCTTTCCGCCCGTGTACGCGATCAGCAGGGGCAGCAGGTAGGTGATCATGGGGCCCACCATCTCGTTCAGCGTCCCGTTGGGGGTGAAGCCCGTGGGGATGAAGAAGGCGGTGACTATGCCCCAGGCAATGAATGCCCCAATGTTGGGCATGATCATGCCAGAGAGGAAAGTGCCGAACCTCTGCACCTTGACCCTGGCGCCGCCCTTTGTGGCGGTCACTGATGGTGTTGCCATGAGAGTTTCCTAACCGTAAAGCCTGCACCAATGCAGGAATGTTGGTATTGCGTGGTGGTGGAACTATGAAGTTTTGGCGATGCGGTCCAGCCACTCCAGGAACATCTTCAGCTCCGTGCTGGATAGCTGCTCGGGGTGGGAGGATTCAAGGGCTGCGTTCAAGGCGATGGCTGCCACCACCACCGACGGCGCCGCCACGGGGGTGGGTGCCGATGCCAGCTCGGCATCCGATGAAACGGCGGAAATCACAGCCTCCCGAGTCATGGTTGACAACTCGAAGTTGCGGTCCGCCACCGGCTCGGCGATGAGCATCAGCGTCACCCCCACATTGGCCGCCAAAATGCTGCGGGCGGCCTCGCGGGGCGGGACGCTGAGCTGGCCGGCCGAAGCCGCCTTGTCCAGCATCTCCTCCATGTACGCCTCGGCTTCGGCAACCCGTGACGAGCGGCTGCCGGGACGAATGTTGCCAAACATCACCGCATAAAGCTGCGGCCTGTCCAGGCCGAACTGGATGTGGTTGTCCCACATCCGGCGGACATCCTGAAGCGGTTGGCCGGTCGGCGCAAAATTGCGCTCTCCTGCCACATACTCCTCAAAGCCCGCATCAAGGACTGCGTTGAACAGCCCCTCCTTGTCACCAAAGTGGTGGTACAGCGTTGGTGCAGTCACCCCGGCCATCTCGGTGATCTGCCGAGTGGAGACAGGGGCGCCATCTGAGTCGGCGAGCAGTTGTGCCGCCGCGTTCAGCAACCGGGTCTTGGGCGGAAGCTGGCCGTTGAAGTTCATGACTGCTACCCTAGCATCTATAGCATTGCTATATGAAGTGAATCACAAGTTATCTTTAAAGGAAACCCCCACCCGCGGGGCGTCCCACGGCAGGCACAGCGGCCCGCCGGCCGGCGCCAAGGCCAGACACAGGAATTGAGGAATTTCAATGCAGAGTTTCCCAGGAGTTGGCGTCAGCCCCGGACGCATCACGGGGACCATCAAGCAGATGCCGCGGCCGCTGGCGGAGCCTCCCGCCGGGGAGAAACTGGCAGCGGGAACCGATGCTGCCACCGCCACGGCAGCACTCCAGACGGCATCCAAGGCCGTCCAGGCGGAGCTGCAGGCGCGGGCCGCCACGGCCCGGGCCGACGCCAAGGCAGTGCTGGAAGCCACCGCCCTGATGGCCGTGGACCCCATGCTCATCAAGTCCGCCGTCAAGCTGGTCAACGCCGGGACCTCCGCCGAACGCGCCGTCTGGGAGGCTGCCGAAGCTGTCGCCGCCATGCTGGTGAACCTGGGAGGCTACATGGCCGAGCGTGCCACCGACGTGCTGGATGTGCGCGCACGCATTGTCGCGTCCCTGCGCGGCGTCCCGGCACCTGGCATCCCCTCCTCGGACCAGCCGTTCATCCTCGTGGCCGAGGACCTGGCCCCGGCCGACACCGCCACGCTGGATCCGGAAAAGGTCACGGCGCTCCTCACGGCAGGAGGCGGCCCGCAATCCCACACCGCCATCATCGCCCGGTCCCTGGGCCTGCCCGCAGTGGTGGCCGCCGTCGGCATTGACCAGCTGTCCGACGGTACCGAGGTGTACGTGGACGGCGCGGCCGGCACCATCACCACCCAACCCGGCGAGGCAGAGCGCGCCGCTGCCGCCGCCTGGGCCGCGAACTCCTCCCTTTTGTCGGTCTTTGACGGCAACGGCACCACGGCGGACGGCCACCTGGTGCCCTTGCTCGCCAATGTGGGCGGGGCTGCGGACGCCGTCAAGGCCGCCGCGGCCGGCGCCCAGGGCGTGGGGCTGCTGCGCACCGAATTCTGCTTCCTTGAACGCGACACCGAGCCCAGCCGCGAGGAACAGGTGGCTGCCTACCGCGGGGTTTTTGACGCCTTCCCCGGCAAGAAAGTGGTGCTCCGCACGCTCGACGCCGGCGCAGACAAGCCCCTGCCCTTCCTCACCGACGCCACGGAGCCAAACCCCGCCCTGGGTGTGCGCGGCTACCGCACGGACACCTCCTCACCGGGCGTGCTGGAACGCCAGCTTGCCGCCGTCGCCGAAGCCGCCGGCGGCTCCGAGGCGGACGTGTGGGTCATGGCGCCCATGATCTCCACCCCGGCGGAGGCCGCCGATTTTGCCGCCATGTGCACGGCGGCCGGCCTGAAGGTTCCCGGCGTCATGGTGGAAGTCCCCTCTGCCGCCGTGACCAGCCAGTCCATCCTGCGGGAGGTGGCCTTTGCCAGCCTGGGCACCAACGATCTCACGCAGTACACCATGGCCGCGGACCGCCAGCTGGGCCCCCTGGCCGCCCTGAACAACCCGTGGCAGCCCGCCGTGCTCCAGCTGGTGCGCCTCACGGTGGCCGGGGCCCTGGCCGAGGGCAGTGGGAAGCCGGTGGGCGTCTGCGGCGAGGCTGCCGCGGACCCGGCCCTCGCCGTCGTGCTGGTGGGGCTGGGCGTGTCCACCCTGTCCATGACGGCCCGCTCGCTGGCTGCCGTCGGCGCGGTCCTGGCCACAGTGACGCTGAAAGAGGCGCAGGAAATCGCTACACTGGCACTCTCGGCAAACAGTCCCGCGCAGGCAAAGGACTGGGCGCGGGAGAAGCTGCCCATCCTTGCCAAGCTTGGGCTATGAGCAGACACACCTGGCGGGGCCTTTCCGGACCCGCCTGATCCACCCCGTCCCACAGGAGGAACCATGTCCGAACGCAAAGCAACCGTAGCCAGCAGCTCCGGGCTGCACGCCCGCCCCGCCTCACTGTTCGCCGCAGCCGCCGGCGAAGTGGGCGTGGAAGTCACCATCGCCATGGACGGGGCGCCGGCCGAGGACGCCATGGACGCCAGCAGCATCCTCTCGCTCATGACCCTGGGCGCCGAGCACGGCAGCGTGGTGGTGCTGCGTGCCGAGGGCGACGGCGCCGATGCGGCGCTCGACAAGCTCGCGGCCATGCTGGAAACGGACCTGGACGCCGTCTAGGCCCTTCCACCTGCCGGCACGCAAGCGCCGGCCGCGCGTCAGCCGCCGGCCACGGACTGGATGATCATCAGTTCCTGGCCGGCGGCCACGGGCGTGGCCAGCCCGGCCATGCGCCGGACGTCGTCGCCGTCAAGGTAAATGTTCACAAAGCGGCGCAGCGCCCCGGTTTCGTCGCGGACCCGCCGGCCAAAGGTGGGGAAGCCTCCGCCGATGGCGTCCAGCAGTTCCGCCACCGTGGCGCCGCCGCCCACGTCCAGGCGCAGCTGCTCCTGCCCGCCGGTGAGCGGGCGCAGCAGGCTGGGGATGAGCACCGTCACCTCCGGCATGTGCCCTCCCTTAGAGTTCGACGGCGGCCGCGCGGACGCACAATACGTCCGGCAGCTGCTTGAGGACGGGCGTGAAGGTGTTGCCCTCGTCGGCGCTGGCGTAAACCGTGCCGCCGCGGGTGCCGAAGTACACGCCCACGGGCTCGGCCGTGTCCACGGATGCCGCGTCCCTGAGCACCACATTGTAGTCCGGCTCCACCACGCCTTCGGCCAGGCGCGTCCACGAGGCGCCGCCGTCGTCCGTGCGGTGCACGGCCAGCTGGCCGCCCGGCGGAATCCGCTCGCTGTCGGCAGTGATCGGCACCACCCAGGCGGTCCCGGAGCGGCGCGGGTGCGCCATCATGGTGAAGCCGAAGTCCGCCGGCAGGCCCTCCGCGATGGACGTCCAGGTGTCGCCGTTGTCATCCGTGCGGTACACCCCGCCGTGGTTCTGGGCGTAAAGCACCTCCGGCTTGACCGCGTCCCGGGCCACCTTGTGCACGCACTGGCCAAATTCGGGTGTCTCGTCCGGCATGAAGTCGGCGCCAATCCCCCTGTTCCGCGGCTCCCAGGACTCCCCGCCGTCGGTGCTGCGGTAGACGCCGCCGGTGCTCATGGCGATATGGATGGTGTTGGGGTCCGAAGGGCTGGGCAGCACGGTGTGGGCGGCGGCGCCGCCAAAGCCGGCACCCCATTCCGTCCGGTGGGGATGGTCCCACAGCCCGCGGTTGAGCTCAAAGTGCTCGCCGCCGTCGGTGGATTTCCAGACCGAGATGGGCTCGCAGCCGGCCCACACCACGCCGGGCCGCTCCGCCGTGTCCGGCTGCAGCTGCCACACGCGTTCCAGTGCGGCCTCCGTGTCGGCAGGGAAGGTGATGGCGCCGTTTTCCGGTTCGCTCCACGTTGCCCCGAGGTCGTCCGAGTGCGCCACGGTGGGTCCCCAGTGCTCGCTGCGCACGCCCACCAATATGCGCGTGGCGCCGTTGCGGGTATCGATGCCGATGCTTGGAATCTCATTCATCAGGAAGTGCGGACCGGTAAAAGAGTAGTTCGAACGGTCCGTGCTGGTGCCGAGCCACAGGCCCTTTTTGGTGCCCACGGCCAGCAGGTAGGTTGTCTTTGACGTATCTCCGTTGGTAGCCATGGGGTCAAGTCTTGTCATGTAGGCCCCCGGCGGCAAGACTTTCCGGCAGGTAACTTTCGTTCCGGGGCCCGCATCGTTTCCAAGATACCCCCACAGGGTATTTGACACATACCCCATGGGGGTATACCTTGAGACCATGAGCAATGAAGAGGAACCCGCCGGCCCCTATGGCTACTCCGAGCAGAAGCAGGCCTACCTGCGCCGGCTGAAGCGTGCCGAGGGCCAGGTCCGCGGCATCGCCCGGATGGTGGAGGAAGACAAGTACTGCATCGACATCCTCACCCAGATGGCCGCCGTCAACAAGGCCCTGCACGCCGTCAGCATCGGCCTGCTCGAAGACCACATCGCGCACTGCGTGGTCAATGCCGCCCATGAATCCCAGTCATCCGGCAACCCGGAAATCGTTTCCGGAAAAGTATCCGAAGCCACCGCCGCAATATCCCGCCTACTCAGGAGCTAAAGCCATGAGCCACACCACCACCATCAACGTTTCCGGCATGACCTGCGGACACTGTGTCAGCTCCGTCACCGAGGAACTCTCCGATTTGAAGGGCGTGGAAAACGTCGCCGTCGACCTTAACGCCGGCGGCATCTCCGAGGTCACCATCACCTCCACCCTCACCCTGGATCCGGCAGAAATCAGCGAGGCCGTGGCGGAAGCCGGCTACCTGGTTGTCGCCAACAACGCTTAAACAACACTAAGGAGCGCCATGAGCGCCGCAGAAATCTTGTCCCAGACCGCCTCCCCCGGACCCCGCACCGTCGAAATCGACATCCAGGGCATGACCTGTGCATCGTGCGTCAGCCGGGTGGAACGCAAGCTGGGCAAGCTCGAAGGCGTCAGCGCCTCCGTGAACCTCCCGCTGGAAACAGCCCAGGTCACGGTCCCCGCCGGCATTACCGACCAGCAAATCATCGACACCGTCAAGGCCACCGGCTACACGGCCACGCTGAAAAATCCCCCCGCGCCGCCCGCCATGAAGCACGACGCCGTTACCCACCTCTCGCACGACTCCCACCCGGGTGCCGCGCAGGAGGGTGCCGCGCAGGAGGGTGCCGCGCAGGAGGGTGCCGCGCACGGCGGCCATGATTCACATGAAGACCATATGGCCCACGGCGGCACCGCCGCCACGCTGCGCCCGCGCCTCATCCTGGCGGCCATCCTGACTGTCCCGGTCTTCCTGGTCTCCATGTTCCCGGCCCTGCAGTTCCCGCAATGGGGCTGGGTGGCCGGCATCCTGGCGCTGCCCGTGGTCACCTGGTCGGCTTGGCCGTTCCATCGTGCGGCGGCCATCAACGCCCGCCATTTCGCCTCCACCATGGACACCCTGGTCTCCATCGGCGTCACGGCGGCGTTCGTGTTTTCCGCCGTCGAACTGGCCCTGGACCCGTCGATGACCGCCCACGGTTCGGCCATGGAGGGGCATGCCCCGCTGTATTTTGAGGTCTCTTCCGTGGTGGTAACCTTCCTGCTGTTGGGCCGCTACCTGGAAGCCCGCGCCAAGTCCAAGGCCGGCGACGCCCTCAAGGCACTGCTGAACCTGGGCGCGAAGGAAGCCACCGTGCTGCGCAACGGCGTGGAGGTCAAGATCCCGGCTGCTGAGCTGGCCGTGGACGAGGTCTTCGTGGTCCGCCCCGGCGAGAAGATCGCCACGGATGGCATCGTCACCGACGGCACCTCCGCCGTGGACACCTCCCTCATCACGGGCGAATCCCTGCCCGTCGACGTCACGGCCGGCGACACCGTCACCGGCGCCACCATCAACACCTCCGGGCGCCTGCTGGTTAAGGCCACCCGCGTGGGCAGCGAAACCACCCTGGCCCAGATGGGCATGCTGGTCAGCGCCGCGCAGGCCGCCAAGGCCCCCATCGCCCGGCTGGCGGACCGGATCAGCTCCGTGTTCGTGCCGGTCGTGCTGGTCATCGCCGTCCTGACTTTCGCGCTGTGGCTGCTGCTGAGCGGCCCGGTGATTGAGCCTGCCGAAATCCAGCGCGCCTTCACGGCCGCCGTGGCCGTGCTGATCATTGCCTGCCCCTGCGCCCTGGGCCTGGCCACGCCCGTGGGCCTGCTGACAGGCACCGGCCGCGCGGCCCAGCTGGGCATCCTGATCAAGGGCCCGCAGGTCCTGGAGGACACCCGCACGGTGGACACCATCCTGCTGGACAAGACCGGCACCGTCACCGAAGGCCGCCTCTCAGTGGTCGACGTCGTCCCCCTCACCCAGGTGCCCGCCGCCGAAATCCTGCGCCTTGCCGGTGCCGTCGAGTCCCACAGCGAGCACCCCATCGCGCACGCCATCACAGCCCATGCCCGCGAAGCAGGCACACTCCCCGAGCTGAACGACTTCACGTCCGCACCGGGCGGCGGCGTCCGCGCCGTCATCGAAGGACGCGCCGTGCTGGCCGGCCGGGCGGGCTGGCTGGAGGAAAACGGCGTCGTGCTTTCCTCGGGGGCCCGGGCGTCATTGGCGGAGCAGCAGCAGCGCGGCACCACGGCCATCTGGGTTGCGGTGGACGGCGAGGCTGCGGGGCTCATCGCCCTCAAGGACACCATCAAGGCCGGCTCGAAGGATGCCATCGCCAAGTTGAAGGACCTGGGCCTGCGCCCCATCCTGCTGACCGGCGACAACGCCGCCGTGGCAGCACAGGTGGCGGCCGCCGTCGGAATTGCACGGGAGGATGTCTACGCAGAGGTCCTGCCCGAGGGCAAGGTTGAGGCGGTCAAGGGGTTGCAGGCCGACGGCGCCACGGTGGCCATGGCCGGCGACGGCGTGAACGACGCCGCGGCCCTGGCGCAGGCGGACCTCGGCATCGCCATGGGTTCGGGCACGGATGTGGCCATTGCTGCCGCGGACCTGACCGTCATGGGCAGCGATTTGGGCCAGGTGGCCACGGCCATTGCACTGTCCCGCCGGACGCTGGGCACCATCAAGGTGAACCTGTTCTGGGCGTTCTTCTACAACGCGATCGGCATTCCGGTGGCCGCACTGGGGCTGCTGAACCCGATGATCGCCGGGGCCGCGATGGCCGCCAGCTCAGTGCTGGTGGTGGCCAACTCCCTGCGGCTGCGCCGCTTCGGGCGCTAACGGACCCCTCTCCACGGCCCGCCTCCAAGATTTTGGGGGCGGGCTTCCCTATGTGACGGCCCGCCACAGGCGCACACTGGAATCATGACAACCACCCTGATTACCGGGGCCAACAAGGGCCTCGGATTTGAAACTGCCCGGCAGCTCGCGGCAGCCGGTCACACCGTATATCTTGGCTGCCGTGATTCCGGGCGCGGCCTGGCCGCCGCGAAATCCGCCGGCGGGCAATTCATTGAGCTTGACGTCACCTCGGACGCTTCCGTGGCAGCTGCTGCGCAGCGGATCCGCGGAGAGGCCGGCCGGCTGGACGTCCTGGTGAACAATGCAGGCATCTCCGGCGGGTTCACGGACCCCGCCGATGTCACGGCAGAGTCAATGCTGCAGGTCTACGACGTGAATGTCCTCGGCACGGTGCGGATGATTCATGCCTTCCTGCCGCTGCTGCGGGAATCGGCCGGGACAATCGTCAATGTCAGCTCGGGCATGGGCTCGATCACCATCACCTCCGACCCCGCCCGAGGCGAATCGGCGCTGCACTCGGTGGTGTATTCGTCGTCGAAGTCTGCGGTAAACATGCTGACCACCCAGTACGCGAAGGCGTTCCCGGAGCTGCGGATCAATGCCGTGGATCGGGGCTACACGAAAACGGAATTCAACGGCAACCGTGGCACCCAAACCGTTGAGGAGGGTGCCGAGGTCATCGTCAAGGCTGCCCTGGCCGGACCCGACGGGCCTACGGGAACGTACACGGACCGGTCGGGGCCGCTCCCCTGGTAGCCCCTTAGTTGGGTTCCCCTCGCGCCGGGGCACCCGCCGGCACGGCGTCCAGGTCCACGGCATAGGACGCGCCGCGCTGGCGGGGGCCGCGCAGCTCGTCGAGCCGGACCATCACCACGCCGGCCATGATGCACAGCCCGCCCACCAGCTGGATGAACCGGGGCATTTCCCCCAGCAGGATCCATGCCCACAGCACGGCAAACAGCACCTCGAACAGGGCCACGAAGGATGCCACCTTGGAGCCGAGCCCGCGCGTGGCGATGATCCCCGCCACGTAGGCGAAGACGGTGGTGACCAGGACCAGTCCCAGCACGGGCACCAGCCACGACACCCGGTGCCCGGCAAAGCCGACATCCGCGGTGGTGAAGGCCAGGGGCATGAGCCCGGCCAGGCCCAGCGCGAAAATCAGCGCGGCACCCACGGCCATGCCGCCGCCGGCCATGAGAATGGGCGGGACGTTGTCATTGCTGCGGGAGGACATGATGAAGAACACTGCCGAGCACACCGCGGCGGCCAGGCCCCACAGGATGCCGGTGACGCTGACCTTGGTGCTGCCGGCCAAATCCAGCACCAGCACCAGGCCGGACATGGCGCAGACGGCGCCGAGGATGGTCAGCAACCGCGGGCTGGTCCGGGTGCTCAGCCAGGCCCAACCCACCAGGAGCACCGGGGAAAGGTATTCCAACAGCAGCGCCACGCCCACGGAGAGGTGCGACACGGCGTTGAAGTAAAACAGCTGGCACAGTGCGATCGGCACAATCCCATACACGGCGATGCGCAACAGGGATCCCTTGACCTGGGCCCACTGCCGGACCAGGGCGATGGCCGCCGGTATCAGGAGCACCGCGGCGGCGCCGCCTATGCGGGCGGCCACGGCAGCCCCGGGCGACCAGCCGGCCTCGAACAAGGACTTCGCGAACGGGCCGGACAAGGCGAAAGTGGCCGCCGAGGCAAAGGCAAAGAGCAGTGCGGGTGAGGCGATCCGGGCAGGACCGGTCCCGGGCGGTGCCGTGGCGGCATTTCGTGAAATAGTCATGGGCGTGTCCGTATGTCAGCAGTCAAAGGAGTTAGACTCATGACATTACGCCCGTCGAATGTCAGGAGTCAACATGGTCTTTAGCAATGACACGGAAGTGGCGCTGCAGTCCGCCGTGAACCTGATCAACTCGGCGCCCATTGACCTGCTGCCGGACGGGAGCGTGTCCGGTGCGGACACGCTGGCCACCCTGGCCGAACTGGACGCCTTCGTGGCGGCGGAGCAGTTCTCCGGCTCGCGCGAACACTCCGCCGCCGAGCTGGCGGCCGTGCGGGATATGCGCGCGGAACTGCGCACCATCTGGACCGCCGGCGAGGACACCGCCGTCGAACGGGTCAACGCGCTGCTGGCCGGTGCACGCGCCCTCCCCCAGCTGGTCAGGCACGACCAGTGGGACTGGCACCTGCATGCCACGGCGCCGGCAGCACCGCTGGCGCAGCGCATGGGTGTGGAGGCGGCCATGGCCCTGGTGGACGTGATCCGCAGCAAGGAACTGGGGCGCCTGAAGGTGTGCGCTGCCGGCGACTGCCGGGCCGTGCTGATCGACCTGTCCAAGAACCGGTCCCGGCGGTACTGCGACACGGGCAATTGCGGCAACCGCGCCCACGTGGCCGCGTACCGGCGTCGAAAATCCGCCCAAACCTAGCCCGAACGGACATTTAACGTGGATGTTTTCGAAAAACATCCAC
>NZ_JAJLOZ010000089.1:0-17137 GCF_025548615.1 Arthrobacter sp. A2-55
GGCGGCACCGGAGGCTGCGACCACCGCGGCGCCCGCTCCCACGGCCTCCGAGACGCCATGGCCCACCTATGTCTCCACCGAGACGCCCGCAGAGTTTGTTCCTGCCAGCGCCCAAGGCAACACCACGGCCGCCAACGGCAAGGCGGAGCTGAGCGTCCCCGCGGCGTCCTCGAACGGCTTCGGGCTGATGACCTGGATGGTCATGCTCCTGGGCGTGACTGTGCTTGCCGGGCTGGGCGTGGGCATTTACGCCATGACGCGCACGCGGGGCCAGCACCGGGGGTAAGCCCTGTCAGCCGTCCGGCAGCCGTCCGGCCTGCCTCCCCGCACGGGCCCAACACCGGCCCAACACCGGCCCGGCACCGGCCAGGCGCCCCGCGTGTCGCCGTCGTCAGTCTTCGAAGTCGCTGTCCGGCAGCACGCCGCCCTCAAGCATCTTGATGGTGGCCGTGTCGGTGGAAAGCATGATGGCGTCCTCGTCGCGGCGGTAGCGCAGGATCGTGTCAATGTAGGACTGCACGGCCTCGGCGAGGGGCACATTGCGCTCCTCCTGCTGCGACACATACCAGCGGTGCTCCAGCACTTCGTGGACCACCTCGGCCGGTTCCAGCTTTCCGCCGAGCTCGCGCGGGATGGCCCGGACAATCGGCTCAAAGATGGAGCTGACCCAGTTGTGGGCACTGATCTCCTCATCCACCACAGTGCCGGAGTCCGCCCGGAACGAGTCCATGTCGTTGAGCAGGCGGCGGGCCTGGTTTTCCTGGGCGTCAATGCCGGTGAGGCGGAGCAGGCGGCGCTGGTGGTGGCCGGCGTCGACCACCTTGGGCTGGAGCTGGATGGTGGAGCCGTCCGGGGTGGTCTTGATGGCGTATTCCTCGACGTCGAAGCCCAGCTCGTTCAGGCGGCGGATGCGGGCGCCCACGCGCCAGCGGTCCTCCAGTTCGAAGGATTCCTTTTCCGTGAGCTCGGCCCACAGGCGACGGTAGCTTTCCATGATGAGTTCGCTGGTGGCCACGGGGTCCACCTTCTCCTCGATGAGCCCGCCTTCAAGCAGGTCCATGAGCTCCCCGGCAATGTTGACGCGGGCAATTTCAAGGTCGTATTCGCGCTGGCCGGTGGACAGGTCCGGGTAGAGCTCGCCCGTTTCCGCATCCACCAGATAGGCCGCAAAGGCGCCGGCGTCGCGGCGGAAGAGCGTGTTGGACAGCGAGACGTCGCCCCAATAGAAGCCCACCAGGTGGAGGCGGACCAGCAGCAGTGCCTGGGCGTCGATGAGGCGGGTCAGGGTGTCACGGCGCAGCTTCTGGGAGAACAGGGCACGGTACGGCAGGGAGAACTTCAGGTGCCTGGTGACCAGCACCGGATCCAGCGGGGCGCCGTTGGCCGTGGTGCGGCCTGTGATGACGGCAACGGGCTCCACGCAGGGCACGTCCAGCCGGGCCAGCTTGCGCAGCATGTGGTATTCGTGGCGGGCCACGTGCTCAGAGGTTTCCTTGATGGCAATGACCGAGCCGTCAAGGTGCGCAAAGCGCACCACGTGCCGGGAGATGCCGCGGGGAAGGGCCGCCAGGTTAGCCTGCGGCCAATCCTCCAGCCTGATGTGCCAGGGCAGGTCCAGCAGGCCCGGATCGGCGGCCGCGGCCGTAATGTTCAAGGACCCCATGACCTGTGCCGGCGGGGCCGGGCGGCGCGGCAGCTTCCCTATTTGCTCGAAGTCTGTGGGCTCGTGGTTCCACTGGGCGCCGGGTGAGTCAGTCATGGGCCAATTCTCTCTTAAACGGGGCGGCGCGGCTGCCTGGTGGAGGTGAATCCACTAGGCAGCCGCGCCGCACGGGGTCTCGACGCGCTCGCAGAGCTCGCTGCTCGACCACCGGGCCGGGGTCTCGACGCGCTCGCAGAGCTCGCTGCTCGACCACCGGGCCGGGGTCTCGACGCGCTCGACCCCCGGGTTAGTTGCTGACGACGCTCTCGTTGCCCAGGCGCAGGCCGGAGGTGGCATCGAACAGGTGAACGTGGCCAACCTGCGGGCGGACGTGGATGGTGTCGCCCTTCATCGGTGGGCGGCGGCCGTCAACACGGACCACCATGTCGCGCTCGTTGCCGTCGATGGAGGCGTGGCCGTAAACGTAAGCATCGGCACCCAACTCCTCAACGACGTCGGCCTCAACAGCCAGGCCCTCGCCTGCGCCAACGATTTCGAGGTCTTCCGGGCGGACACCGACGGTGACCGTGTTGCCCGCGGCTGCGCCGAGGACGTCGGACTTGACCGGGTAGATGGCGCCGCCGAACTTCACGCCGCCGTCCACTACGGGCAGTTCCAGCAGGTTCATGGCGGGGGAGCCGATGAAGCCGGCCACGAACACGTTCTTAGGTGTGTCGTAGAGGTTGCGGGGGGTGTCAACCTGCATCAGCAGGCCGTCCTTGAGCACGGCAACGCGGTCACCCATGGTCATGGCCTCGACCTGGTCGTGGGTCACGTAGACGGTGGTGACGCCCAGGCGGCGGGTCAGGGATGCGATCTGGGTGCGGGTCTGCACACGGAGCTTGGCATCAAGGTTGGAAAGCGGCTCATCCATGAGGAAGACCTGCGGGTTGCGGACAATGGCGCGGCCCATGGCAACGCGCTGACGCTGGCCGCCGGAGAGTGCCTTCGGCTTGCGGTCAAGGTAGGCCTCAAGATCAAGGAGCTTGGCGGCTTCCTTCACGCGGGTGGCGCGCTCTTCCTTGGAAACGCCGGCGATCTTCAGGGCGAAGCCCATGTTGTCTGCCACGGACATGTGCGGGTACAGCGCGTAGTTCTGGAAGACCATGGCGATGTCGCGGTCCTTCGGCGGAACGTCGGTGACGTCGCGGTCGCCAATGAGGATCCGGCCGGAGTTGACGTCTTCCAGGCCGGCGAGCATGCGCAGGGAGGTGGACTTTCCGCAACCGGAGGGGCCAACGAGGACGAGGAATTCGCCATCGGCGATGTCAATGTTGAGCTTGTCAACAGCGGGCTTCGTGGTGCCCGGGTACAAACGCGTAGCGTTGTCGAAAGTTACTGTAGCCACAGTAATAATTCCCTTCATCGGCAGGTACGTGCCGAACGATCCGTAGTGAATGGTTTGTTTTATTCAGTTATTCGTCCCGCCATTGGCCTGGGCAGTCCACCCGGGCGCGATGCGGGACGATGTACGAAGTATGACACATCGGGGCAGTGGTGTGCGTCACTGTTACGCAGGTGCAGGCTTCCAGCGGGCCCGGGCAGCTGCCAGGAGCTCCAAAACGGCCGGGAGCTGCCGCGGGGATTCCAGCCGGAACCGGGCTGAACTGTCCCCGGGGCCGACCTTGATGCCCACATCCCCGTGGTGCAGTGCGGAAAAGCCGTGCTCGTCGGTGACGTCATCCCCGGCGAAGATGACGGCGGTGGCGCGGGTGACCCCACGTAGCATGGCCAGGCTTTGGCCCTTGTCGGCCCGGACCACCGAAATTTCCAGCACCATTTTGCCCTCGGAGAGGAACAATCCCGGCTGGCCCTCCGCGGCCTGGCGGACTTCGGCGACGGCGGCTGCCGCGGCTTGCGCTGCTGCCTGCCGGTAGTGAAGCACGACGCCGGCCGGCTTGCGTTCCAGGACCGTCCCGGGGTGGGCGTCCACCGCCTTTTGCACGCTGGCCACGGCCCGTTGCAGGGCCAGCTCCTGTTCGTTGTCCAGTTCCAATCCAGGGGAATCGGGCCCTAGCCACACCTCGGCGCCGTGGCTGCCCACCAGCAGCGCCTGTTCGGGGGGCGCCGCCACGGCGCGCAGGCTCGCGAGTGCGCGCCCCGAGACGAGTGCCGCCGTCGTTCCTTCCAGGCCGGCCAGGGCCGCAAAGGCTGCGGCAGCGGCAGGCAGCGGGCGGGCGTCCTGGGCGCGGGAGACCAGGGGGGACATGGTGCCGTCAAAGTCCATGGCCACCAGCAGGCGGTCGGTGCGGGCAATGCGGAGCACGGCATCCTCAAGCCGGGGATCGATTGCTGCCTCAGCGGTCATCGCGCACGGCCTCGTTGGCCAGCGTGGACAGGAAGTCACTGCTCCAGCGCTGGACGTCGTGGGCGAGGATTTGCTTGCGCATGGAGCGCATGCGGCGGCTGGCCTCCCGCGGCGGCAGGTTGATCGCGCGCGTGATGATGGCCTTTAATCCGTCAATGTCGTGCGGATTGACCAGCAGTGCCTGCTTGAGCTGGTCTGCGGCGCCAGTGAATTCGGAGAGGACCAGGGCCCCGGTGTTGTCGGCGCGGGCGGCCACATACTCCTTGGCCACCAGGTTCATGCCGTCGCGCAGGGAGGTGACCAGCATGACGTCGGAGGCCAGGTACAGGGCCACCATCTCCTCCACCGGGTAGCTGTGGTGTAGGTAGCGGACAGCAGTGTTCAAAATGGTGTCGAACTGGCCGTTGAGCCGGCCCACCATGCCCTCGACTTCCTCGCGCAGCAGCCGGTAGGACTCCACGCGCTCGCGGCTGGGGCTGGCCACCTGAATCAGGGCGGCGTCCTCAACCTTGATGACGCCGTCGTGCAGGAGTTCGCCGTAGGCCTTGAGCCGGTGCGTGATGCCCTTGGTGTAGTCCAACCGGTCCACGCCGAGCAAGATGGTCTTCGGGTTGCCCAGGTCCTCCCGGATTTGCTGTGAGCGGGCAATGATGTCCGGGCGCGCGGCCAGTTCCTGGATCTGGCCCACGTCGATGGAGATGGGAAACGGCTCTGCCCGGGCAATGTGGCTGATGGCGCCGTCGGCGTCGCCCACGTGGACCTGCTGGGCCTTGACGCTGGCACCCAGGAAACGGCGGGCCGAGCGCAGGAAATTTGCGGTGTCGCCGGGGCGCTGGAAGCCGATCAGGTCCGCGCCGAGGAGTCCGTTGATGATGGCCTGGCGCCAGGGCAGCTGGGCAAAGATTTCCGGGGGCGGGAACGGGATGTGGTTGAAAAAGCCGATGCGCAGGTCGGGTCGGAGCTGGCGCAGGTAGCGGGGCACCAGCTGGAGCTGGTAGTCCTGGACCCACACGGTGGCGTTCTGCGCGGCGGCGCCGGCGGCGGCCTCGGCGAACCGCCTGTTCACTTTACGGTAGGCGTCCCACCAGGTGCGGTGGAATTCCGGAGGGGCGATGACGTCGTGGTACAGCGGCCACAGGGTGGAGTTGGAGAAGCCTTCGTAATACAGTTCAACTTCGTCATTGCTGAGGGGGACGGGGATGAGGTCCATGTTCTCGTGGTGGAACGGGGCCAGGTTCTCATCGGGTGCGCCGTGCCACCCAACCCAGGCGCCGTCCCGGGACGCCATGACCGGTGCCAGGGCGGTGACCAGGCCACCGGGGGAGCGCCGCCAGCCGTCGCCGCCGTCGTCGGTGGAAACACGGTCAACGGGTAGCCGGTTGGAGACGACGAGAAAGTCGGAGAGGCCGTGGAGGGGCTCTGGCGCGCTTTTCACAGGCTGCTGGGTCTGCAACTTCTCAGGCAAATGTCGCTCCAATGCGTAGGCGGCTGGTAAAGGTCAGCTTGATTGTCAGCTTAGCGGGTGGGGCGCGGGCGCGGGTGGACTGTGTGGGGTGGGTGGCCAAGCAGGCTCCAAGGTTTGTCCCTTAGGATTATTGACTAGTTGCTATCGCGGCCATTCGGCCATGCCCACGGACCTGAGGAACTATGAGCCCCCAAAACGAACCACGGTTGACGAAAGCCCAACGAACGGCCCAGGCCCGCGAAAAGGCCAGGATTATTCGCGAGGCCCAGCTGAAGAAGGAAAAGCGCAACAGCTGGCTGCTCCGTGGCGGTGTTCTGGCGGCGGCAGTGGCCATTGTGGTCATTATTGCCCTGGTGATCATTCAGAACAACGCCAACAATGAGCCGATTGCCGCGTCCGGTCCCGTGCCGGCAAACACGAATGCCTATGGCGGCATCACGTTTGGGAAGAACGGGGCGCTGGTCAAGCCGGTCACCACCGAGGCCTCCGTGGACATTAAGAATGCGCCGGCCCAGCCCACTGCCCAGGCGACGGCGGCGACGGGGCTGGATGCCATTGGCGTCAAGGCGTCGGCCTCCGGCCAGCCCGTCCAGACGGTGATTTACCTTGATTTCCTGTGCCCGCATTGCAATGAATTTGAAAAGACGTACGGCGCGCAGCTGAAGACGTGGCAGGACGAGGGCAAGATTACGGTGGAATACCGCCCCCTGAACTTCCTGAACCGCTTCTCCTCCGGGACCAACTACTCGGCCCGTGCGGCGGCGGCGGCGGCCTGCGTGGCGAACACCTCGCCGGACAAGTACAAGGCATTCGTGGATGCGCTGTTTGCAGACCAGCCGGCTGAAAACAGCAAGGGGCTGGACAATGCCACGCTGAAGAAGATGGCGACGGATGCGGGGTCTGCCGACATTGGCAGCTGCGTTGATGCAAAGACGTACCGCCCGTACGTTGAGTACACCAGTGCGCTGGCCACCGGCCACGGCATCAACGGCACGCCCACCGTGTTCATGGATGGCAAGCAGTATTCCACCGGAACGTTCACGGACTTCGCGAACGCGATTTTAGCTGCGAAGAAGTAGAGGGTTCTTGTTGGGGGCGGCGCCCTCTGGCTGGCCCTGCTGATCCAGCTGCCCGTGGCTTCCGGCCCCTGCGCATCCCGCGCAGGGGCCGGTTTTCATTTTCCGGCGGCTCCTACGGTAACCTTGTCTAGCGCTTGATTGCGTCTGCCTCCTTAGCTCAGCTGGCCAGAGCACCGCTCTTGTAAAGCGGGGGTCGTCGGTTCGAATCCGACAGGGGGCCCAGAAAGCCCGGAATCTAGCGGTTCTTGGACGTGTGAATGGCCCCGAATCGGGGCCATTTCAACTTAACTCTCCACAATGGGCCTCCATTTTCATCATTCCTCGTTCGTTTCTGGCGTATGTGAACGGTGTTGTTCGGACTGAACGAGGCAAGAACCGACCTCGTGACGAGGGCCTTGCGCCAGAGCTTGACGACGTTATTCGCGTCCCATAATGTCCAGGCATTCATTGATATTTACGCGCACTGCAGTGGAACTGGTGGCGACTCCAATAACCGGTGAGCAGCCTCACGGCCGGCGCCTGGGACGTAATGCCCGCGAACAGACCACACTTCCTAAATGCTCGGCGCATCGGGGGTTAGACCCCGAATCCTTCGTCCCTCGCCCGGGCCACCGCTTCAGCGCGGCTGCCGGTTCCCAGTTTTGTGAAGATCACCGAGGCGTGGTTGCGGACCGTCTTTTCCGAGAGGAACAGGTGTCTGGCTATGCGGTCGTTGTTGAAGCCCTGCGCCATCAGCTCCAGAACTTCGCGCTCCCGGCCAGTCAGCGCAGGGAATGCCCCAACATGCAAAGGCAGGGCGGACAGCGTCGATGAGACCCGGCGGGCAACATCGGCGCCAACAACCAGTTCACCGGCGGCCACCGAACGGACGGCCGAGATGATCCTCTCCTGGTTCGCGCCCTTGACAAGATAACCACGCGCACCGGCCCGCAGCGCGGCGTCGACGCTCTCGTCGGACGATGACATGGTCAGCACCAGCACGGCAACATCCGGATGCGACTTGTGCAGGGCCGCCGTCGCAACTATCCCGCCCATGCCCTCCATGTGCAGGTCCATGAGCACCACCTCCACACGCTCCAGCCCGTCAACCAGCTCGCAAGCTTCCTCGCCGGTTCCGGCTTCACCTACCAGCTCGATGCCGGCGTCGTCCGCAAGCGCGGCAGCAAGGCCCCTCCGATAAACCGGATGGTCGTCCACAATGACCACATGGATTGGTCCGCTCATGAGTGCACCGGAATCCGGGCGTGCACGCAGGTGCCGCCGGCAGCGAGTGGTTCAATCGTGCAGTTGCCGCCCAGCTCACCCGCCCGCTCCGCCATCGATCCAAGACCTACCCCCGGGCCGCCAACGCCTACGCCCGAACCCGCCACTCCGATTCCGCGGCCGTCATCCGTGACCCGAACGTCCAGCCCGTCGGCGAAACCCACGCTGACGAGGCAGCGGCTGCCCTGCGAGTGCCGTGCGGCGTTGTTCATGGCTTCCCGCGCCACAAAATAGGCTGCTGCCTCAACGGCGGCCGGCAGCTCCGGCAGCGATTCCGGGCAGTCGACGGCGACTAGGATGCGCCCGGACCCGGTCAGGACCGACGCGTAGTCGCGCAGCGATTCAATGAGCCCGATGTCGTCAAGCGCGGCCGGGCGGAGCCTGGCCACTACACGCTTGAGGTCATCGAGCCCCTGCTCCACGTCGCTGTGGATGGCGTCAAGGCCCAGCCCGTCAGCCAGGCCGGAACGCACGGCGGCACGGTGCGCCGCGTCGAGTCCCAGTGCCACCCCGGCGAGCGTTGGTCCCAGCCCATCGTGCAGGTCCCGCCGGATGCGCCGCCGTTCTTCCTCACGGGCCATCACCAGCTGCTCACGCGACCTGACCAGTTCGCGGTTCAAGAGGACCGCGCCAACAGCGGCCCCGGATTGTGCCGCCAGGTCCCTCAGGAGGGCCTGGTCGCCGGCATCGAGGACACGCTGCCCGGGCGGGACACCGACTTCCAGCTCACCCACGCGTTTGCCTCCATGCACCAGCGCCAGACACTCGGTGTGTGCCCCGCGCCGTCCAAACACTGCCGCAGGTTCGTCGTCTCCGGCCAGCGTGAGGGCCGCGTACGGCAAATGCAGGGACCTGCCCACCGTGGTCACCAGCGCGGGCAGCACCTCCTCCGGAGACAGTGCATTTTCCAGGCGCTGGCCAAGCCTGGACAGTGCCGCATACGGCTGCATCCGATCGCCGTAGAACAGGCGGTCGACAACCCTGCGCGACCATTGTTGTGCCGGTGCGAATCCCAGGCCAACCACGACGGCGGCCAGCACCGCACCCGCAGTTCCACCGGCGAGTTGGGCGGCAAAGATTCCGATTGGCACAGCGACCGCCACGATGACGGTTACTGCCGCGATGCCGTGGATCGCGGTGCGCCCACGCCAGCGGTCGCCGTCGTACAGGCCGTACCGCAGTGTTGCGATGCCCAGGCCGAAGGGCATGGCGAGCGACCCCACCAGGTTCGGGATTGGGCCCAGCAGTCCGCCGACCACTGTCGCGGCAAATGCGCCGGACATCCACCACAGCGGGGCGCGCCTGCTTCGCGGACCCCGCAAAGTGCGAATGGTGACGCCGACAAACCCCGCGACGAAACACGCGACGGCGAGAATGATCAGCCCAATGAAAATGGACAGGGACAGTGCCGGGTCGATCCCGGCAATGGTCACCGGATTGGGCACCGCGGTATCCGATTCTTCCAAGGGCGGCCCGATGAGCACCCTCCCGGCGCTGCCGACGCCCACCACCGACCAGGCGACCCACGCAACGGGCCGCCACCGGTCCGACGGAAGCCGTCCATCGGGGAAATAAAGGGTCAGGGTTGAGATCTCCACCAGCAACGCCGGCACCCAGAGGTATGCCGAGAGGGCGACAGCCAGTCCGTGCGGCGCAAGCCCACGGTCCATCCAAACCCCGGACAGGGTTGCTGCGGCCGTCAACTGGCCCAGCGCTACGAAGATCCAGCCCAGCGCGTGCCGTTCATCCCGGCGGAGGACCATGGCGCCGACGGCGGCGTACGGTATTGCGATGGCGGCGGTGGTCAGCCCGTTCCCGGTCGCCAAGGCGAGCCACTCGCGCCCATCCGCCCCGACCAGCACGACGAAAAGGGCCACCTCGGTCGCTGCCAGAACGGCGAGTGCCGTTGCGACAGCGGCCGGGGTGCCGCGCCGAAGCCTCATCGGGAGGTCCTGACCATCATGGCTCGATGATAGTCTCGGTGCCCTTGGCGCGGAACGGCGCGGGGGCCGTGAAGAACGAGACTGCCATCAGGACGGCCGCCGCCAGGCCAATATAGTGCGCATCGAACGGGAGAACTCCAACGATGTCGCCCACCATGAACAGCGCAAGCAGGACGACAGCCGCCCGAGACACTGAATGCGACCGCCACAACGCCCAGGCCGCCGCAAAAATGGTGAGCATTGACGCATTGTTGAAGACAATGAACAGCAGTACGGCAGGCGGGCCGGCGTAGCCAGAGAGTGCATCTGCAGCTGCCTGTGTCCCCAGGTGTGCCTGGGCGAGTGCGAATGCCGACACCGAGAAGCCCATCATCAGGGGCAGGCAGGTGAACGCCAGCACGCCGCTGATCAGGCTGATCCAAGCGGCAACGCGGCTTCGTTCCCTGCTCAGCCGGAACCAAATCAGGACGGAACCGAGGAGGAGCGCCGGCGCGAACATGCCGGCAATGACTGACACATTCGCGGCCCCGGGATTGCTCGGCACCTCCTGAAACACGCTGACGTACCCCTGGCTCATATCGAGCAGGGAGCGATTGACCAATTGCGCCGCAAAGGCGCCGATGACGACGGCGCTTGCCGTGATCTTCACTCCGATCGGCCAGCTGCCCGCCACGGATTCGAGCTGGCGACGAGTGCGCCTGCCCGCGGATGCCGTCGGTGCCGGGCTCGGTGCGGTGATGTCCATGATGTTCTCCCTTGTGGGTAGCTTGCCCTCTGATGGGATCCATCGTGCCGCCGGCAGCGTCCCGGCCGGAAGTGACCCCGGTCCCGACTTCCGCCGGGCAACCAGGGTTCCCGGCCGCCGTCGTCGTCATTTCCAGCGGCGGCACCCATCGACACGTTCGCCCCGACAGTGACCGGCGGGCCGCTCAGGCAGAGCTTGCGCCTGGCGTGCCCCGGGATTTCCTCAAACTACGCAGCTTTCCCGCCTCGCCGTTGGTGGACATGCGGCAGTCAATTGGCATTTCAAGATCCGCCCTCAATCCTGCGGAATTCATCAGCGTTTCGCAGTGCCTCGACGAATTCCTCCGCCAGGTCCATGGGCGCGTCCTCGGCACACAGCGCCATGAGCTTGCGGGTGAGCGCAAGCTCTGGAACCTCCACCACCACGGCACCGTCCGGACACTCGGCCATGGCCAGCTCTGGCACCATGGCCACGCCATGCCCCGCGGCCACCATGCGCAACGTCACGTTGAAGTCGTCGCTGGACGCCACCACCCGGGGATGCAGCCCCGCATTGGCCAGGACGAAGTCAAAGATGTTCGCGTCGCTGGACCCGCGCACATGCAGGATCCACGGGACGTCATACAGTTCTTCCACGCCCAGGCGCGAGCCCGGCTGGAAGCCCCAGCCGGCCGGCACCACCACCTTGTACGGGTCCTCGCCCAGCCAGTGCCGGCTCACGCCCTGCGGCAGGGCCAGCCCGGACTCCCCGACATGGTAGACAATTCCGACGTCGAGCTCGCCGCCAACACGAAGGCCCGGGACGACGGCGCTGGGCTCGCCGATCGAGATGTTCACCTGGACGCAGGGATCACGCCAATGCGGCAATTTCACGATCTGTGACACCACAAACATGGCCACCGAAGGAAATGCGCCAACGCGCAATTCGCGCACGGCGCCGCCGCCCGCCGCCTTGCCGGCTGCCAGCAGGTTGTCCGCGTCGCGGAGCAGCTTCAACGCCTGCTGGCCCATGGCGTGGGCGGCCTGGGTCGGGTGGACGCTGCGTGCGCTGCGCACAAACAAGCGGACGTTGCTTGCCTTCTCCAGTGCCGACATTTGCTGGGACACGGCTGAGGCCGTGTAACCGAGCCGGTTCCCGGCGGCCGTGAAGGAGCCGAGCCTGACGACTTCAACGAGCGTGCGTAGGTGAACCAGATTGAGCATAAGTTTTCCTTGAAGTGAGTCACGTGAACGGTCCTTGTGGTTCACATCATATGCGGCCGTTTTTCTTTTACTGTTGATTAGGTCGCTGCAACCCACCCCACAAAGGCGCCCGTTGTGCCGCACGTTCACCTCGCACTGCAATACAAAGGATTAGGAATGCTTGAACAACGGCTCTTTGTCAACGCACGGTTTCACACCCTCTGGGCCCCGGAGCCCCAGGTGCAGGCCGTGCTGACCCGCGGCGAGCGGATCGTGGCGCTCGGCCGGCGAGAGGAGCTGTCCGCCCATGCGTCGGGCCCCGTGGAAATCGTTGACCTCGACGGCGCCACTGTCATTCCCGGGCTGACCGACGCGCACATTCACACGGCCAACCTGGCCCGCGAAATCGCGGCCCTGGACCTGCGCGGCACCGGCAGTCTCGAAGAAGCACTGGAACGGGTGCGCGTTTACAGCGACGGGGTCCCGGCAGGTTCCTGGGTCTTCGGCGGGCGCTGGGACTTCAACGCCTGGGCCGCTCCGGTCCAGCCGAACCGCCGCGAGCTCGACGCCGTCACCGCCGGCCGTCCGGCAGCCCTTCCCAGCATTGACGGGCACACCATCTGGGCCAACTCCGCCGCCCTCGCCGCCGTCGGCATTGACCGCTCCACCCCTGATCCCGTGGGCGGGGAGATCGTGCGCGACGCCCACGGCGAACCCACCGGCATCCTGCGCGAAGCGGCCGGGGACAAGCTGGCGGACATCATGCACAGTGCCGAAGCCGGAGACCTTCGGGCCCAGCTGCTGACCGCACAGCACCGCCTCCTGGCAGCGGGCCTGACGGGCGTCCACGACTTCGACGGCGAGGATGCTCGCGCCGCCTATGCCGACATGCGCGAGTCCGGGCAGCTGCAAATCCGCGTGCACAAGGCGATCCCGATGACGGCCCTGGACCAGGCGATCGACGAGGGCAGGGCCACGGGCGACGGCGACGCATGGCTCCGCACCGGCCCCGTCAAGCTGTTCTCCGACGGTGCCCTGGGCTCCCACAGCTGCCACATGACCGCCCCGTTCCCCGGCGAGGACGGCAACAGGGGGATCGAGGTGATCCCCTACGGGGAGCTGCGTGAACTGGTGCGCCGCGCGGCGGGGGCCGGCATTGCCGTCGCCACCCATGCGATCGGCGACCGTGCCAACGAGCTGGTGCTGGACGCCTATGCCGATCTGGCACGCCATCCCCTGGACCCCCCGGCCAGCCTGACGCGCCCCGCCTCCAGGCTGCGGCACCGGATCGAACACGCCCAGCACCTGCGCCCGGGCGACATCGGCCGCATGGCCCGGCTCGGCGTGGTCCCCTCCATGCAGCCCACCCACTGCACCACGGACATCCCGCTGGCCTCGACTCTCCTGGCTGGGCGTGACCTGGCCTCCTACGCCTGGCGTTCGCTGCTTGACGCCGGCGCCGTCCCCGCGTTTGGTTCCGATGCGCCGGTGGAGCATCCCGACCCGATGTTCGGCATCCATGCCGCCGTCACCCGGCAAAACGGAAACCACCAGCCCGACGGCGGCTGGCAGCCGGGCGAATGCGTCACGGTGGCCGAGGCCGTGGGTGCCTTTACAGCCGGTGCCGCCTACGCGTCCGGCGAGGAAGCACACAAGGGGCGGCTGCGCCCTGGCATGCTGGCTGACTTCACCGCCCTGGCCGAAGATCCCTTCACCGCGCCCACCTCCGGGCTTCGCGACATTCCCGTGCAGTCCACCACGGTGGGCGGCGTGGTGCGCTACCGCCGCACGCTGTAGGCAAAAGCCCCCCGAGGCACAAATTTCCCCATCCCATTCCTGCCCCAACCCATTCCCTGCCCCAACCACAAAGGAGAACAACCATGAAAACATTCATGTCCGGCATCCCCGCCAAGGGCCTGCGCACCGGCGCGCTGGCCTCAACCGCACTGCTGGCCGTCCTGGCCATGACCGGCTGCGGCGGTCAGAGCCTCGCCGACGCCGGCCCGACAGCACACAGTGCCGGCGCTACTTTCGCTGCCACTCCGGCGCCGTCCGAGGACCTGGCCAAAAGCGTGATCGACGGGATCAAGGCCGATCCCAAGCTGACGGCCGCCCTGCCGGCAGCCATCCAGGGCGCGGGCATCAAGATGACAACATCCGAGGGCTACCCGCCCATGGAAATGTTCGCCACCGATGGTAAAACACTCATTGGCGTGGATCCCTCGATCGGCCGGGCCATCGCCAACAAATTGGGCGTGCCCCTGTCCATCAACAACGAGGACTTCAATTCACAAATCCCCGGCATCACCACGGGACGCTATGACTGGATCATGTCGTCCATGACGGACAACGCCGAACGCCGCAAGACAGTGACATTCGTGGACTACGTCCGCTCAGGCAACGGCTGGGTGGTCAAGGCCGGCAACCCCGCAGGCATGGGCGACCCGTCCACCGCCTGCGGCAAGTCGATCGCCGTCGTGGACAACGGCTCCTCCCTGAGCCTGGCCGAATCCTTCGACGCTGCCTGCAAGGCCGCAGGCAGCAAGGGCGTGAACATCCTGAAGTTCGCCGGCGACCAGGAAGCCATCCTCCAGGTCCGCAACGGCCGCGCCGACGCAGGTATCAACGACTACCCCGTGGCCGCCTACCGCGCGCAGACATCCGGCGGTGCGCTTGATGCCGTGTCCATCAAGGGCGGCGAAAGCCCGTGGGGCATTGCCATGAAACCGGAAAACAAGGAACTGGTTGATACGGTCCACAAGGCGCTGCAGGCATTGATCGACGACGGCAGCTATGCCAAGATCCTCGATGCCTGGAACGTCTCCAAGATGACGGTTGGCACGGCCGCCGTCAATGACGGCAAATAGGCACTCCCGTGGCTAAGCCCACCCGGCCCAGGCAACTGAGCGGACCAGAGGGGACCCCGGTGCCCGTCGTCGCACTCAAACATCGAGACCGCTGGATTGTCGGGGCCCTGGCCCTTGCCGTGTTCGCCTGGCTTCTGTCCACACTCGCCACCAACCCCAACATCCGCTGGGACAAGGTGGCCGAGTATCTCTTCTTTCCGAAGATCATCGATGGCATCTGGATCACACTCACCGTCTCCGTACTGGCCACCATCCTGGGCCTGGTGCTGGGAATCGTGCTGGCCATCATGAAGCTCTCCCTCAACCCGGTGCTGAACTGGCTGTCCACGCTTTACATTTGGTTCTTCAGGGGCACTCCGGTGCTGGTCCAGCTCATCTTTTGGTACAACCTGGCGTTCCTGTTTCCCCGGCTGGTCCTCCAGATTCCCTTCACGAACATTGGCATGTGGTGGAACACCAATGATGTGATGACGGGTTTCAACTCCGCTCTGCTGGGCCTTGGCCTAAACCTTGCCGCCTACTTTGCCGAGACGGTCCGGGCCGGCATCCAGGCTGTGGACAAGGGCCAGACGGAAGCAGCCTACGCCTTGGGCATGACTCCGGTGAAGCGCATGCGGGTCATCGTCCTGCCCCAGGCCATGCGCATCATCATCCCGCCCACGGGCAACGAATTCATTTCCATGCTGAAAACCACCTCACTCGTTTACGTGGTGGCGGGCAACGACCTGATGACCAATGCGAGCCAGATTTACAAGCAAAACAACTTGATCATGGAACTGCTGATCGTGGCCTCGCTCTGGTACATGGCCATGACGGCCATTGCCACGTTCTTCCAGTCCAAGCTGGAGGCCCGTTATGGTGCCGAGGCGGTGCGCCTTGTGCGGCGGCCCGGACTGGTGCAGCGGGCCCTGCTCAAACGATCCGCGTCGCCTGCGGCGGGCCCCGTGCCCGCCACGCTGACGGCAGACGATTCCATCAAGGCCGGGAAGGACCTGTCATGAGCGAAAAATTACACGTAGAAGCGCGCGGGGTGACCAAGTCCTACGGCGACCACCTGGTGCTGGCCGGTGTGGACTTCACAGTCCGGGCCGGGGAGGTCAGCTGCATCGTGGGGCCCTCCGGCTCCGGCAAGTCCACGTTCCTGCGCTGCCTCAATGCCCTGGAGTCCTACGACGACGGGACGCTACTGGTGGAGGACCGCCATGTGGGGTACGAATACAAGGGCGGCCGCTACCACGAATGGAACACGAAGCAGTTTGCCCGGTTCCGGTCCAGGATCGGCATGGTATTCCAGCGCTTCAACCTTTTCGGCCACCTCAGCGCCGAGGAGAACGTGGCCTGCGCCCTGGTCCAGGTACGCGGCATGGGCAAGTCTGCAGCCAAGGCCAGGGCGCGCGAGGAACTGGCCCGGGTGGGCCTGGCGCAGCATGCGCACAAGCGACCGCACCAGCTCTCCGGCGGCCAGCAGCAGCGCGTGGCGATCGCCCGGGCCCTGGCCATGGATCCGGAGATCATGCTCTTCGACGAGCCCACGAGCGCCCTGGACCCGGAACTTGTTGACGAGGTCCTGGAAGCCATGAAGGAGCTGGCTCGCCAGGGGATGACCATGGTGGTGGTGACGCATGAGATGGGATTTGCCCGCGAAGTGGCGGACACCGTCCACTTCTTCGACGCCGGTGTCATTGTTGAATCCGGCAGCCCAGCCGCTGTGCTGGGCAACCCGCAGCGCGATCGGACCAAGGCGTTTTTGGCCAAGGTGCTCTAAAAGGAGGCCAAACAAGTGGCTCCACCCATTCAGCCGGGCAGCCTTCCCGCCCATCGTGGCGCGAAGGCTGCCCGGCGCCGGTTCTTCCCCGCATTCCCCTCCCGAACTACAGTGAATGCATGTTGCAGTCACTTACGAAGGAGCAGCGATGACAGTCCGAGCCGACCTGAACATCTCGCTTGACGGGTACGCCACCACTACGGACCAAACCCCCGAGAACCCTTTCGGCCTGGACTGGGGCAGGCTGGTGGACGCCTACGTTTCAACGCGCACCTTCCGCGAGCGGGTGCTCCACGATGAGAGCGGCGAGGGGACCACCGGAGTCGACGACCGCTACGCCCAGGCCTACTTTGCCGAGGTGGGCGCCGAGATCATGGGCGCCGGCATGTTTGGGCTCCACAACTACCCCGACGACGCCGATTGGCGGGGCTGGTGGGGCGACGAACCGCCTTTCCGCGTGCCCGTTTTTGTGCTCACGCACTCGGAACGGCCAAAAATCGAGATGGCGGGCGGCACCACCTTTGAATTTCTCTCCGCCACCCCGGCCGAGGTGCTGGCACGTGCGCAGGACGCGGCCGGCGGCAAGGATGTGCGGATTGGCGGCGGAGCAACTGTGGTCCGCGACTTCCTGAAGGCTGGCCTCATTGACCAGCTCCACGTGGCCATCACCCCCATTCTCCTGGGCCGCGGCATCCGCCTCTGGGAGGATCTCCGCGAACTCGAGTCCGGCCGCACCGTCACGTCAGAGGTTGCCGAGAGCGGCATCATCCATGTCACTTTCCGGCGCGAATAGGGCGCCCGGAGGCTGATGGCTTTACG
>NZ_JAJLOZ010000009.1:0-70915 GCF_025548615.1 Arthrobacter sp. A2-55
ATGCCAGGCCCTGAAACGCCTAAGCTAATGCCATGATCTTGATCATTCCGCCGTGCCGGCATTGCTAGACGGCTCCGGGATCACGGCGGCGAACCAGCATGGCCGAGGCAGGACGGGAACCCCCGCGGTTCGCCATCCGTGCACGCCACATCTTTGACGGCACGGCAATGTTGCCCGCCAACCGGACCACGGTGGTCGTGGCCATGGGCCGTATCAGCGCCATCGAAACCTCCGGAACCAAGGTGGACGGCCTCATGCCGGTTCACGATCTTGGCGAGGCAACACTGCTACCGGGCCTGATCGACGCCCACTCCCACCTGGTCTTCGATGCCAGCGACGCGGCGGCCGCGAACGTCCAATCCGCGTCGGACCAGGATCTGGCGGACGCGATGAGCCGGAGAGCCCGGGCCATGCTGGACCACGGCATTACAACTGTCCGCGACCTTGGCGACCGGGGCTTCCTCTCGCTGACGCTGCGCGCGGAAACAGCCACCCGGCCGGCAGCGGGCCCGCGCATCGTGGCCGCAGGCCCTCCCATCACCACGACGGGCGGGCACTGCTGGTTTCTGGGCTGCGAGGCCGACGACGCCGAGACCGTCACCGCCGCCGTCGACGACCATGCACTGCGGGGAGTCGACGTTATCAAGGTCATGGCAACGGGCGGACGGATGACTCCCACCACAGCGCCACATGAATCGCAGTATTCCTTGGGAGTGCTGCGCGCCGCGGCGGAAAGGGCCCACTTCCACGGCCTGCCGACGGCTGCCCACGCCCACGGCCGGCAAGGCATCCACGACGCGCTGGCGGCCGGTTTCGACACCCTGGAACATGCCAGCTTCATGACGGCCACCGGGATGGAGCCGGATCCGGAGATCATCGAGGCGGCCGCGGTGTCCGGCACAATCGTGTCCGTCACCCTTGGCTTGTTGCCGGGCGTGCATGCCAATCCGTTCATGGAGAGCCTCATGCCCCGCATTCTTGCCCATGTGAAGAACATGGCGGACCGGGGCGTCAGGATCACGCTCGGTCCGGACAGCGGCATCAATGCGGCCAAGCCCCCCACCGTACTGCCATACGCGGTCGAGCAATTTGCCGCAGCCGGCGTAGGGGCAGCGGCCGCGCTGGAGGCAGCCACGGCGACGGCGGCCGCGGCCTGCGGGCTGGACGGCCGGGCAGGGCGAATTGCACCTGGCTGGGACGCGGACCTGCTGGCCGTCACAGGCAATCCGCTGGCGGACATCACCGCCATCCACCAGGTCGCAGCGGTCTATCGCGCAGGCGTCCGCGTTGTCTAGCGGCACCCAAGGCTTAGGCTAGGGCCATGATCTTGATCGATCCGCCGCTCTGGCCCGCACATGGAACAGTTTTCTCCCACCTGGTCTCGGACAGCTCCCTGGCCGAACTCCACGAGTTTGCCGCGGCGGCCGGCGTGACCGGGCGGGCCTTCGACCTGGACCACTACGACGTGCCGGAGCGGATCTATTCCGAGCTGGTGGCAGCCGGCGCCCGGCCGGTGTCCGGCAAGGATCTGGTCCGCGCGCTGGCTTCTTCCGGGTTGAGGGTCAAGGCGCGCCACCGCAGCAAGGCAGTGGGCACGGCACTTCAGTACCGATGGGATTCGATCCTGCCGGGGCACGCAGCCACAGGCGAGGAACTGCTTGGCCGCTGGAATGAATCCCACCGGCACTACCACTCGGGCACCCACCTCCTGGCCGTGCTGGAGGCACTGGACCTGCTCACGGACGGCAACCCCGCACGACCTGTGGTGCTGGCCGCCTGGTTTCATGACGCCGTCTACAACGGTGTTGCCGGTGTCGACGAGGAGGAATCCGCCACATTGGCACAAGTGCGCTTAAAAAACCTGGTTCCTCCCGAAGAAGCATCCGAGGTGGCACGCCTTGTCCGCCTGACGGCCAACCACTCCCCTGCGGAAACTGACCGCGCCGGAGCCCTCCTGTGCGATGCGGACCTCGCCGTCCTCGGCGGGTCACCGGATGAGTATGCCCGCTACCTGGCGGGGGTTCGTGAAGATTATGCCCACATCCCCCAACACGACTTCGACAAGGGGAGAGCCGCCGTCGTACGCCAACTACTGGCGCTCGAACCGCTCTTTCACACCATGCGGGGCCGGGAACTATGGGCCGCCCAGGCGCAAAGCAACCTCACCACCGAATTAGCACGATTGATCCAAATCATGGCAGAGGAAGGCCCCCTGATGGACTACAGCACCCTCCCGATCGCCGAGTTCGCCTTCCCCGGACCGCTTCGGGACCAGCTGGTGGCGGCAATTCTGGACGGCACCAAGACTTCCACCACGGGAACAGCCCGTGAATACGAGGTAGAGCAGGAGGAAGTGCCCAAACCCGGGGATCGCGAGGTGGTGGTCGATTCCGCAGGGAAGCCCGTTGCCGTTATCGAAGTCACTGAGGTGCGCCGGGCACGGCTGGCGGATGTGGACCTGCAGCATGCCACGGATGAAGGCGAGGGCTTCGCCACGGTTGCGCAGTGGCGGGCGGGCCACGAGGATTACTGGCACTCCGATGACATGCGTGCGGCCCTCAATGATCCCGGATTCACCGTGGATGAAAACACCATGCTGGTGCTGCAGCGGTTCCGCCTCATCGAACGGCTGGCATGAGCGCGCACGGAACCGTCCGCAGCTGGGACGATGACGTCGGCCGGTAGTTATCAGAAATCCCCCGGCACCAACGCTCGGTAGTCTTGTCCAATGGCCGCAAATTCCGCTCCCCGACCTCCCCGTCTCTCGCCCATCCGGCTCAGCAATCTGAACGAAAACGACGACTCATTCTTCGGCCCGGGGGACACCTACGACGGCCAGCGCTTTGAGCGCACGGCGTTCGACGGCGCCGACCTGACCTCCACGGATTTCCTGGAATGCCAGCTGGAGGCACCGACGTTCAATGACACCCAATTGCGCGGCACCCGCTTCCGCGACACGGTGCTGGCGGACAGTTTCGCCCCCGTATTCAAGGCCTCCCGCACCAGCTGGCGCGAAGTGGAAATCACCACGCCGCGCTGGGGTTCCGCCGAACTGTACGACAGCACCTGGCAGTCCGTGAGGATCGACGGCGGCAAACTGGACTTCCTCAACCTGCGTTCGTCCAAGATCACCGACGTGCAGATCAGCGACTGCATCATTGGCGAATTGGACCTGGGCGGCGCCAAAATAACGCGCCTGGCCTTGAGGAATTGCCGCATCGGCACCCTGGACATCCAGCAGGCCACACTGGCGGACGTGGACCTCCGGAGCACAGATTTCCGCACCCTCAACGGCGTCGGCTCCCTTGCCGGCGCAGTCATTGACGACTACCAGTTGGGCCTGCTGGCACCCATTATTGCCGCGCACCTGGGCATCACCGTCGCCTGACATGGTGAACTGCCAGCGAACTGCCAGCCCCGCACCCCTTGCCCCGCAGCGCCAACTGCAGGAGCATTTTCATGAAACCCACCGCCCGGAACGCCTCCGAACGGCCAGCCACGCGAGCACGAGGAAACCATGAAAACGATGAGATTGGGCAGCCAGGGACTGGAAGTTTCCGTCGAGGGCCTGGGCGCCATGGGCATGAGCGCGTTTTACGGGGACCGGGACGACGCCGAATCCTCCGCCACGCTGAACCGTGCCCTTGATCTTGGGGTCACCCTGCTAGACACTGCCGAACTTTACGGGCCCTTCCTCAATGAACAGCTGATCGCCAAGGCCATTGGGCACCGGCGCGGTGAATTCACCCTGGCCACCAAGTTCGGCACCGAGATTACAGACGACGGCGGCCGCGCGCCTGTGAACGGCAGCCCCGCCTACGCACGCAAAGCCTTGGAGCGTTCCCTGCGCAACCTCCAAACCGAGACCGTTGACCTGTACTATCTGCACCGGGTGGATCCCAACACGCCCATCGAGGAGACGGTGGGCGCCATGGCGGAGTTCGTCCAGGAAGGCAAGGTGCGTTACCTGGGCCTTTCCGAGGCGGCCCCGGAAACCATCCGCAGGGCGCATGCCGTCCACCCCATCACCGCCTTGCAGACCGAATACTCCATTTTTGAACGCGAGCCTGAGGGAAACGGCGTGCTGGACACCGTCCGAGAGCTCGGCATCGGCTACGTGGCCTACTCCCCGCTGGGCAGGGGCTTCCTGACCGGCAAGATCAGCACCCCGGACGACCTCCCCGAGGGTGACTGGCGCCGTGCCATGCCCCGCTTCACGCCCGAAAACCTCGCGGCCAACCTGGCATTGGTGGACCGGATCAAGGCGCTGGCCACCGACAAGGGCGTCACCGCGGGCCAGCTGGCCCTGGCTTGGGTGTTGGCCCAGGGTGTCTGCGCCATCCCCGGCACCAAGCGCCGCACGTACCTGGAGGAAAACGTGGCGGCCGCCGGCATTGAGCTGTCCGCCCAAGACCTCCAGGCCCTGGACGCGGCCGCCCCTGCCGGCACCACCGCGGGCACCCGCTACGACGAGGCCGGGCTGAAGTCCCTCTACAAGTAAGCCGCCGGAAGAAGGCCCTACGCTAGTAGGCATGACTTCCCGCCCTGAACATGTCCTGGCCCGCCGCGGCCTGGGCGGCCACCGCCAGTACCGCATCCCCGCACTGGCGGTGTCCACCTGCGGCACGCTGCTGGCAGCCTACGACGGCCGCCCCAACCTGGACGACCTCCCCAACCCCATCGACCTCCTCCTGCGCCGCAGCACCGACAACGGCCACAGCTGGGGACCGCAGCAAACCGTCCGCACCGGCACCGGCCTGGACGGCTACGGCGACCCCAGCCTGCTCGTGGACACCCACACCGGGCGCATCTTCCTCTTCCACGCCGCGGGCACGCACGCCGGCTTCTTCGAGGCGGTCGGGGGGCTCGACGACGAGGACGCCATCCAGCATGCCGACCTCAGCTTTTCCGACGACGACGGCGCCACCTGGGAACACCGCCGCCTTACCCCCATGCTCAAACGAGAGGGCATCACCGGGCTGTTCGCCGCCGCGGGCGCGGGTATCCAGATCCATGCCGGCCCGTTTGCCGGCCGCCTGGTACAGCAGTTCGTGGTCCTGCACGACGGCGAAATCAAGGCCGCGAGCGCCTATAGCGATGACCACGGGGACACGTGGACTCTGGGCGAATTCGTCCCCACGACAGGCCTGGACCGCGCCAACGAGAACAAGGTTGCCGCCCTCGCCGACGGGACCCTGCTACTGCACTCGCGCGCCACCCCGCACCGGCTCACCGCAAAATCCGTGGACGGCGGCCACAGCTACTCGCCCGCCGTGCCGCACCCGGAACTGCCCGATCCCAGCGACAACGGCTCGCTGGTCCGCTTCGACGGCCTCCCCAACGTGCCCGGCCTCGCCGTCCCGGAAACGGCAAACTGGCTCATCGCCACCCACAACCACGACTCCGCGCTCCGCCGCAACACGGTCCTCAAGCTCTCGCAGGACAACGGCGCCAGCTGGCCTTGGGCCGTGGCCCTGTGCCCCGGTAGCTCGGAATACTCCACGGCGGCACGGCTCCCCGACGGCAGGATCGGCGTGCTCTACGAACGGCAGGGCTACCAGGAAATTGTGTTCACTGCCGTCGAGCCCCGGGAGCTGCTGGCCTCTCCGGCCGCGGCCTTGACGCACGACGGCGGCACCTCCTTCGCCGGCGATCTCGCCTTGGACGTGGTGCTGCGTTCCGTCACGCCTGCGCGGCCCGAGGTGTGGCAGAGCATTGGCGAGAGCCACACGCTGGCCCAGACGGACGGCGACTGGGACCCTTCGGCATGGAAGGAAGTGGGCCAGGGCTACACGGACGACGCTCCGCAGGTGCTGTCCAACCGCGAGTCACAGGACCTCAATTACGGCCCCGCGGCGCCGGGTTACAAGGAGGGCGACCTCCTGGCCTTCAGCGGCCGGGTGGAAAATCGTGGCAAGGAATCAGCCGGCATCGCGGTCCGGGTGGACGGTGCCGCAGTGGCCGGCACGGAAGAGCTCGGGCCGGGGGCCAATGTCGCGTTCACTGCGAACCACACGGTGACGGCCGCAGAAATCGCAGCCGGGCGGGCAGACGTTTCATTCACGCTTGAATCCGGCTTAGGCACGGCAGCGAGGTCCTTCAGCTTCGACACAGCCACCGGCGACGTCACGGAGCGCTGACCAAACCCTCCCTCATCAAACGCCCCATTCCCCCACACCCTCCCTCACTTTATGGCCATTTCTCCACGACCCTCCCTCATCTTTCGCGGTTTTTCCGGCGACGCTCCCTCGCAACTCTCACGGTGGCTGTTTGCCCGCCGGTCGCCATGCAAGGAAGTGACGGAGCGTTTCGAAAAAGACAGCACGAGGTGAGGGGGCGTTGGGGAAAAGGCCGCAAAAACTGAGGGAGGATCGGTTAGGGGTCCTGGAGGTCCTTCAGGGAGCGGGCGATGTTTTGCCGGGCCTCCGCCGCGGACTGGGCGGCCTTGAGGGTCTCCGCGGTGACGTTGAAGCCGGCAACGCGGGCCTGCAGCTGGGCCAGCTCGGCGGCCAGCATGGCCTCCTGTTCCGCCAGGGCGTCGCGCTGGGAGAGGATGTCAGCCAATTGCTCGGCCATGACCACCTGCCTGCCCTGCGCCGTTTGGGCAGCCCCGGAATCGCCCGCGTCAGTGGCAGCTGAGGCCTGTGAATCGAGCGAGTCGAGGGCCTTTTGGAGGTCCGCTGCCTGGAGGTCCAGGCGCTGGCGGCTGACGGAAACGTCGGCCACGCCGCGGCGCATCCGGGCCAGCGCGGCCAGCTGCTTGAGCTGCGCGTCACCCATGGTGAGCTGGCCGCCCGCGGAGGCACCGGCGTCGTGCTTGGCGGGGCGCCGGAAAGCGCCGGCGAGGCGGTCAAACACTCCCACGGCGGCTCAGGATTCGCCGAGGTCCGTGTAGGTGGCGGACCAGTTTTTCAGCATGGTCGCCTCGATTTCCAGCGTGCGGGTGAGGTCCTTGACGTCGACGTCGGTCATGGGCGCGGCGGCTGCGGCCAGGGCGCTGCGGATGCCCTTGGAGGTTTGGGCCACCTGCTCCACCTGGCCGCCCAAGGTCTTGGCGTAGGCGGCCTGCACGGCCGGGTCCGGCTCCCTTTGCGCCACGGCCAGCTGGTTTTCCAGCACCGAGCCGGCCTGCTGGAGGGTGCGGAAAATGGCATCCAGGTTGCCTGTGTACTGGCGCGTGCTCTGGGCCACGGCCAGGCTGCGCTGGGTTGCATCGAGGGATTCCTGGAGGCGGACCCGCTGCTTCATGACATCACCCAGGGGACCGGCGGTGGACTGCGCCCGGGCCTTGAGGGCAGTTCGCTTGGCGGATTCAATCTTGGGCTTGGACAGTTTCACCAGTCCCAGGACGCCGCGGGACACCAGCACCGCAATGGTGATGCCGGCGCCCAGCACAATGGCGATGATCACTAGCGAAATGATCAGGAAAACCGTGCCGGCGTCCATCGTTGATCAGTGTCCTGCCTTTAGGGTGCGTGCCAATCCATGGTGCAAATTAGCGTAGCACCGGCGACTGGGCGAAAGATCAGGGGAACGCTCAGGGTGGTCCCTGATGGCGCGTTCGCCCGGACACGGGAGAATGGACGTGTGAAGACTCTTCTGAACATTATTTGGCTGGTATTCGGCGGCCTGTGGCTGGCGCTTGGCTACGTCCTGGCCGGTTTCGTGTGCTGCATCCTGGTCGTCACCATCCCGTGGGGCATCGCATCCTTCCGGATTGCCGGCTACGCGTTGTGGCCGTTTGGGCGGACAGTGGTGGACAAGCCCGGCGGTGCCGGCGTGGCCACCACCCTGGGCAATGTCATCTGGCTTTTGGTGGCCGGCATCTGGATTGCCATAGCCCACGTCACGTCCGCGATTGCCATGGCGATCACCATTATTGGCATCCCGCTGGCCATCGCAAACCTCAAGCTGATCCCCGTTTCCCTCATGCCGCTGGGCAAGCAGATAGTGCCCACCAGCCGGCCGTTCGTCGGGGTGTACCGCTAGCCGGGCAGGCCTTCCCGCCCCGTGTCCTGCTGGTTTGCCGCCCCCCGGCTTGCTGCGTGCCGGGCGGCGGCTTCGAGCAATTCCGAAAGCGCCCCATGCGTTGCTGCAGCGCCTTCCCTTAACTCCCCGGGGCTGACAAACTCCGCCAGCAGCGTGGTGAGTTGCGCCCTCCCCTGACCGTAGTGGCTCTTGGTGGACAATGCCGGATTGGACGCCGCGACCCCGGTCAGGGCGTCCTCCAGCACCTGGGGATCGCCAGCCTTCACGCCGTCGGTTTGGGCCAGTTCCTCAAGCCTGAGCAAGCGTCCGTAGACGGCCGGATTGCTGATTTTGACCCGTTGGGCCGTGGACAACTGGCTGAGCATGGGCGGGCTGAGCCCGATCACCTGGGCCAGTCCGGCCTGTGAGATGCGGTACGCGGAGGTCAATCGGGAAAACCGGGCTCCCAGCGGCTCCCCGTAGAGGGCAATTTGTTGCTCGACAACAGCCTGCTGATCCATCAGACTCCTTAACGGCGAGGGTTGCGCGAAACATTCGCATATGCAAATATGCTTTCAGAACAGTTGCATTTGCAAATCTACAGGAGGTTGTCCGAGAATGACACACCGAATCTGGCGCACAGCACTGGCGCTCCCGGCGGTCCTCGTCATCGCCGCCGGAGTCCCCGCCTCGGCTTTCGCTGGCACCGCCCCGGCGGGCACCGCAAGCACGGTCACGGCGAGCACCGACGACGCCTACACGCCCACCATGATCATCCTTGATGCCTCCGGCTCCATGGCCACGCAGGATGCTCCGGGTCCACGCATCGACGCCGCGAAGAACGCAGTCATTTCGCTCGTGGACCAATTGCCGAAGGGCGCCAATGTGGGGCTTGAGGTGTATGGCACCTCCACGGGTTCCGCCGCTTCGGACAAGCCCGCCGGCTGCCGCGACATCAAGATCCTCGCCCCCGTTGCCGCCGTCGACGGCAGCAAGATCAAGTCGGTCGTGTCAGGCATCAAGGCATCCGGCTACACCCCCATCGGCGCAGCCCTTCAAAAGGCCGCAGCCGCCCTGCCCCGGACCGGGCCCCGCTCCATTGTGCTGGTCTCCGACGGCATCGACACCTGCGCACCCCCGGACCCCTGCCAGGTGGCCAAGGACCTAAAAAGCCAGGGGCTTGACCTGGTGGTCCATACAGTGGGCTTCCGGGTCGATGACGCGGCCCGTTCGCAGCTGTCCTGCATTGCCTCGGCCACCGGTGGCAGCTATTCGGACGTTGCCGGGGCAAGCGGCCTGGCCAAGGCTTTGGAGCGCCGGGTCCAGTCAGCCATCAAGCCGTACTCGGCCGTGGGGTCACCCATCAAGGGCACCGAGACTCCGGCAGGTGCCCCGCAACTTCAACCCGGTCAGTATGTGGATACGGCAGCAACGCCCATAGGGAACACGCCCTACCCGCAGGCGTCTTCGAAGTACTACACCATCGACGTGCACAAGGGCGAGACCCCGTATCTGGCAGCAACCATCATCACGCCCTCCATCCCGCCCACGGGGTCCCTGCTGTCCGCCTCGCTGACACTGTCGTCATCGGACCCCGGCGCTTGCCACTTCCAAAAGATGGCGCAGTCGCTCAACCTGCTCAAGAGCATCGAATCAACTACTGTGACGCTCAGCCCGGGCGAGGTGGGAGGCCCCGATTGGCCCCAGGGATGCCCCACCGAGGGGAATTTGCTCGTGAAGGTGGAACGCGGCGGCGATGCGTTCCACGGACAGCCGCTGGCCATGGAACTGCTGTACCACGCCGAGCCGGCAGCCGATGCCTCCGGGCTGCCGGGCCCTGCAGCCAAGCAGCCGGCAATTGCCGTGGGCAACGCCGGCACCGCAACACCCATGCAGGCCGGCACCAGCTTCAACGATGCGCCACTGCTGAAACCGGGCAGCTACGCCGACTCGATAGTTCCCGGCGAATCCGTGTTCGTCAAAGTGCACTTGGAGTGGGGCCAGCGGCTTGCATACGCGTTCCACACGGGCGTTGCCCCGGGCTCATCCGGGCTGGGCGCCATCCTGGCCAGCTCAACCGCCAGCAGCCCGCTGCGCACCGACCTGGCCCTGAGCGAAACCACCGGTACCAATGCGTCGACAGATCTGGGCAGGCGGCCGGTCACCTTGTCCGGCTCCGCCCTGGTTCCCGTTGAATACAACAACCGCCAGTCGCCTGATGCAGGAATCCAGGCCTACGCGATCGACGGCGACTACTACGTTCGCTTGAAGACCGGACTTTCCACCACCGCCGGACAGTCCCCCGCCATCCCGTACACGCTTCAAATCGACGTTGTGGGCTCGCCCACGCAGGGCCCGAGCTACGCAGCAGCTGCGGGCCCCACCGATGCCCCGTCGACAACCACGCCAAGCAAGGGCCAGTCACCCTCTTCGCCAGCCGCCAGCGGAGCGCCGGCCGGAAATGCCAGTTCCGCCACGCCCTGGGTGTGGATGGGTACCGGGGTTGCCGCGCTGCTCGCCGTGGCTGCCGCCTGGCTCGTGTTCCGCCGTCGTCCTTAAGGGTGCCCGTCAGGGCCAAGCCACAGATAGCTGCCCCCCTGGCGCGTGCAAACCATTCGCACCCCGTTGATGGTGGTGGCGTTGCCTTCCTCCTGCCAGCCGCAGCCCGGGTTCGCCATGCCGGACGGCGGGACGGCGGGGGTCGAGGCCGTTTGCCCGGGATGGGGAGCTGGCTGCTGTGCCACGTTGCCGTACAGCTCCACGGCACCAATGGCCCCCGCGGCCAAAAGCAACACTCCGACGCCGGTCCAGAGCAGGGCGGCCCTGCGCCTCACCCCGCCAGTCGACGGCGACCATGGCCGGGCCGCCCGCCCCGCACCAGTCCCCGCGTCAACGATCCGCCCGCCCTCCACGAAGGGCCCGGAAATGACCCGGGTTTCCGGGGGCGCCGCGGGGACGTCTCCAAGGTCCGTGGTCCGCCCCGGCGGATGCCCGTTGGAGGCCAGCTGCTCAAGGACCTCCACGGGTTCGCCGTCCCGGGTCCGCGGCTGATCATCCCTGCCGGCAGCAGCCAGCAACGCCCGGGCAGCCGTGGCCGACGGCGGCCGACGCGCAGGATCCGGCTCCCGCAATGCACCCAGCACTGCCCGCAGCGCCGGGTCCCGCACCTCCGCGCCCTCGCGGTGCCCTGCCAGATCAGGTTCCACACCGGACAGCAGCGCCTCGGCAAGCTGGCCCGCCGCGTACAGGTCCTGCCCCTGGTGCGGCCCGGACAATCCCCGGCTTACCTCCGGGGCCAGGTAGCCTGGCGTGCCGAACACGGCGCCGGTTTCCGTCAGGCGCGGATCCTTCAACCCGACGGCGAGGCCAAAATCTGTCAGCAGGATGTCCATCCTCCCGGAACCGGTGGGCTCCAGGAGGACATTGGCCGTTTTCACGTCCCGATGGACCAGCCCCGCACCGTGAACGTGCTCAAGGGCTTCCAAAAGTTGGTCAAGGACCACGGCCGCAGTGCCCTCCGCCAGCGGCCCATAGTCGCCCAGGAGGGTGCTCAGCGGGCCTCCTGAGACCAGTTTGCTCGCTATCACGACGGCATCGTCCTCGGCAGCCCAGGCATACGGGGCCAGCACATGGGGCCCAACAACCCGGATCGACTGCTCCCGGACGAAGCGCAGCAAATCGCCCGCATCCCTGCGCCGCAACACCTTCGCGGCGCACTCTGTCCCAGTGCGCCGGTCAAAGGCACGCCAGATCACGCCGCTTCCCCCTCGGGCGATGGGATCCTCCAGCGCAAACCGCCCGGCAATCACGTCGGTCATGGTCTCCATTATTGCCGCCACGGCCTTCCCCCGGTCAAAGACGGGGTGATCCGGATGCCGGTGCCTACCCGCAGCTGCCCGGAGCGACGTAGCCTTGAGCCCATGAACAGGATCCTGCTTGGAGACAATCTTGAAGTGAGTCCGCTGGGCTTTGGCGGCATGGCACTGACCCCCGTCTACGGCGCGGTGGACCCGGCGGAGGCCCTCCAAACCCTCCACCATGCCGTGGACGCGGGCGTGACCTTCATTGACACGGCCAACATCTACGGGGGCGGTTCCAATGAGGAGCTCATCGCCCAGCTGCTGAAGACCCGGCGGAACGAAGTCCAGCTGGCCACCAAGTTCGCGCTGGTGGGCAGCCCGGCCACGGGATATTCGGACATCCGCGGGGACGCCGCCCACGTCAGGGAAGCCATCGACGAATCCCTCCGCAGGCTCGGCACCGACTCCGTTGACCTGTACTACATGCACCGCCGCGACGTCCGCGTGCCCCTCGAGGAGACCGTTGGCGCCATGGCGGAACTGGTGGCGGCCGGCAAGGTCCGCCACCTGGGCCTGTCCGAGGTCACCGCGGAGGAGCTCCGCACGGCCCACGCCGTCCACCCCATTGCGGCAGTCCAAAGCGAATGGTCCATCTGGAGCCGCGACGTGGAGGCCCATGTGGTCCCCGCCGCGGCCGAACTCGGCGTTGGGCTGGTCCCCTATTCCCCGCTGGGCCGCGGCTTCCTCACCGGCACCATCCACGCGCAGGACCTGGGCCCGGGCGACTTCCGCCACAACATCCCCCGCTTCGCCGAGGGCGCGCTGGAGGCGAACCAGCAAATGGCCGACGCCGTTCGGCAGGTCGCGGGCGAACTCACCCGGGCGCTGGGCCGGGAAACAACGCCGGCGCAGGTGGCCCTGGCCTGGCTGTACGGGCAGGGCCGGGCCTTCGGGCTTGCCGTGGTGCCCATCCCCGGCACGCGGCGGGCCGAACGGATTGACGAAAACCTGGGCGCACTGGCCCTTGAGCTGAGCCCGGCGCAACGGGAGGTCCTCGGGAAGGCGGCGGACGCCGTCGTCGGTTTCCGTGCCCAAGACCCAAGCTGGGTTTCGCAGGGGCGTGAATAGGTGCGAAACCGCGTAAGCTGGGGCCATGCGCAACAAAGCCGATTGGCTGGACATCGTGGTGAGCTTCGCCAGTTTTGCGGCCATGATCATGGTCCTGTCCCTGGCCCGCTTTTCGCTGCCCCTGAAGATTTTCCTGGCGTTTGGCGTCTCGATTGCGATCACCAGCGGCTGGGCCTACTACAAGCGGAAAACACGCAAGCGCCGCTCCGACCCCAAGCGCCTGCACGTTTACAGCGTCAAGAACGTGGACGACAAGTAGTGGGGATCATTCGCTACGCGGCGTTGAAGGCTGCCCCGTGGGCCAATGGCGGCGGTGTCACCCGGCAGGTGGCTGCGGGCCCGGACCCCGCGAACTGGGACTGGCGCATCAGCATTGCCGAAGTGGCCAAGGCCGGCGCGTTTTCAGCGTTTCCCGGCATGGAGCGGATCATCACCATCATTGACGGCGAACTCATTGCCTTGACCGTGGACGGTGCCGAACGTGCCGTGGAAAAGTTCCGCCCGTTCCGCTTTTCCGGGGACTCCGACACCTCCGCCACCCTGCCCACGGGCGCGCTGAAGGACCTCAACCTCATCACCCGGCGCGGGGCCTTCGCGGGCCACGCCACCATCCTGGAACTGTCCAAGAAGCGCCCGCACCCCGTGTTTGCCGGCCAGTATGCCGTGCTGCTGCAGGGATCGGCCACCGTCTCGCCTGCCGATGAGGCGCTGGCCAGGTTTGACACCGTGGTGGGTTCCGATGACGCTCCGGAGATTTCCGGCCGCGGCTTCCTGGCCGTGCTGAGCATCGACCCGGCCTGACCTTCGCCCGGAGTGGTCCAGCGGGCTAGGACGTGCCGTTCCGGTCCCACACCACGCGGATCTTGACGCCGCCGCGCGAGGTATGTTCCACGTGAGTTTTGATCTGGGCCTGCGGCGCGCCCATCTCGGCGATCTTGTGCTCGTAGTCAGCCACCAGCACGGCCAGTGACTCGTCCGTCCACTCGCCTTCGGGGACAAGGGTTGAAATCTCCACATCGTCTGACGCCATGGCCGTAGCTCCCGTCACTAGCTGCGCCAGCACCCCTTGCAGCGGGCTGGCTGTGAACTCCACGCTAAATCCTTCGGGGCGGGCGTGCAATAGGCTATGGACCACCATCACGTTGCAGGAGGCGGCATGGGTTTTCCGGGGTTGGCACTTATTTGCGTGGCCGCACTGCTGGGCCCGCTCCTGGCGCTGCCGCGCAAGTGGCACATCCCGGTGGTGATCGGCGAGCTGCTGGCGGGGATCATCGTCGGGCGCACCGGGCTGAACCTGGTGAACCCGGCCGAACCCACCTTCACGTTCCTAGCCGACATGGGCTTTGCGCTGGTCATGTTCGTGGCCGGCACCCATGTCCCCGTCCGTGACAGGCAAATCCGTGCGGCACTCGGCAGCGGCGCCGTGCGGCTCCTGGCGGTGGCCGCCGCGGCCGCTGCGGCCGGCATCGGCCTGGCGGCCTTGTTCGGCAATGGTCATGCTCCCCTCTACATTGTCCTGCTGGCGTCTTCCTCCGCCGCCCTGGTGCTGCCAATTGTGGGCTCCTTGAAGCTCTCCGGCCCGCCTGTGCTGGCCATGACGGCGCAGGTGGCCATGGCAGACACTCTCGCCATCACGGCCCTGCCCCTGGCACTCAACCCGGCAACTGCGGGAAGGGCAGCTCTTGGTTCGGCGGCCGTGTTGGCGAGTGCCGCCGTCGTTCTGGTGATTTTGCGCCGGGCGGACCGGGAGGGGCTGCAGCGGCGCATCCACAGGCTCTCCGAGAACCGCAAGTTCGCCCTGGAACTCCGGTTTCAGCTGGCCGTGCTGTTCGCGCTGGCCGGGCTGGCGGTCTGGAGCCATGTGTCGATCATGCTGGCCGGGTTCGCGTTCGGGCTGGCAGTTTCGGCAGTGGGCGAACCGAGGCGCCTGGCACACCAGCTCTTTGCGCTGACCGAGGGGTTTTTGGGGCCGCTGTTTTTCCTGTGGCTGGGCGCGTCCCTGGACCTGGGCGAGCTGGGCGCGCACCCGCAAATGCTGCTGTTGGGCCTGGCGCTTGGAGCGGGGGCCATCGGAGTGCATTCGGTGGCACGGTTTTTCGGGCTGCCGCTGCCCCTGGGCGTGCTGTCGGCATCACAGCTAGGAGTGCCGATTGCCGCCGCGACCATCGGGCTCCAACAAAACCTGCTGGCCCCGGGCGAACCCGCGGCGCTGGTCCTGGGCGCCCTGGTCACCATGGCTGCCGCCACCGTTGCCGGGGCCGTGCAGTCCCGGGCCGGCGCTGCGGCTGGCGCCAAGGGTTAGGCCGGCGCTGCGCAGCCGTTAACGCACGACGCCGGCACCCCAGTTGGGTGCCGGCGCGTTGCGTTAAGCGGTGGGGACTAGCGGCCGCGGCGCTGGTTCGAGGCAGGGGCCGAGGCGCGGCGGGAGCCGCCGGCGCGGGCCGGGCGACCGGAGCCGCCGCCGTTGGCGTTGTAGCTGCCGCCGGAGGTGCCGCCTGTGTTGGAGGACCATACGGCTCCGGTGCCGGCAGCGCGGGATGCGCTGCGCGGGGCGTCGTTGCTGTGGGAGGAACCGCGGTGTGCGGAGCCCTGCGGGGCGCGGTTGCTGCGGGCCACATCGCCGTCACGGGCGGGGCGTCCCTCGCCGGCCGCGCGGGCCGGGCGCCCGGCGCCGCCAAAGCGGGCCGACTGCGGCTGGCCTTCACGGCGCTCCGAGCGGTTGCCTGCGGCAGGGGCGTCGGCGGAAACGCGTCCACGTCCGCCGCGGCCGCCACGGCCGCCGGCGGTGGGGGCTGCGCCCGAGCGGGCGCGCTTGCGCTGGGCGTTGGCACCCGTGGAGGTGCCGCCGCCTTCGGCCGGACGCTTGGCTGCCAGGAGGGCCGCGCGGGTGCGGGGGTCAATCTTGTCGGCGACCTCGCCCACCAGCTTGGCGATGGTGGGCGAGCTGGCGGTGACGCGCTCAAAGTTCACGTCGACGCCGGCAGCCTTCATGAGCTTCTTCACATCGCTCTGCTGTTCGGGCAGCGTGATGGTGACGACGATGCCGTCGTGGCCGGCGCGGGCCGTGCGGCCTGAGCGGTGCAGGTACGCCTTGTGCTCCGTCGGCGGGTCAACGTGGATGACCAGTTCGATGTCGTCAACGTGCACGCCGCGGGCGGCAACGTCGGTGGCAACCAGGACGCGGACGTCGCCGGAGGAGAATTCGGCCAGGTTCCGGTCGCGGGCGTTCTGCGACAGGTTGCCGTGGAGATCGACGGCGGGGATTCCGGCGTCGGTCAGGGTCTTGGCGAGCTTGCGGGCGTGGTGCTTGGTGCGCATGAACAGGATGCGGCGCCCGGCACCGGAGGCCAGCTCAACGATGACCTGCTTCTTGACGGTCTGGTCGTTGACCACCAGGACGTGGTGCTCCATGGTGGACACGGCGGCCTTGGGCTCGTCCACCGAGTGGGTGAGCTGGTTGGAGAGGTAGCGCTGGACGATCTTGTCCACGCCGTTGTCCAGCGTGGCGGAGAACAGCATGCGCTGGCCCTGCGTGGGGGTGGTGTCCAGGAGGCGCTTCACCACGGGCAGGAAGCCGAGGTCGGCCATGTGGTCGGCCTCGTCCAGGACCGTGATCTCAACGCTCTCCAGCGACACGATGCGCTGCTTCATCAGGTCTTCCAGGCGGCCGGGGCAGGCGATGACAATGTCCACGCCGGCGCGCAGGGCCTTTTCCTGGCGGGCCTGGGACACCCCGCCGTAGATGACCGTGGTGTTCAGGCCCATGGCCTTGGCGAGGGGCTCGATGGTGTTGTTCAGCTGGGTGGCCAGCTCGCGGGTGGGGGCCAGGACCAGGCCCATTGGGCGGCCGGGCTTGCGGAAGTACGGCGCCTCGCGCTCGGCCAGCCGGGCCACCAGCGGGATGGCGAAGGCAATGGTCTTGCCGGAGCCGGTACGGCCGCGGCCCAGCACGTCGCGGCCGGCGAGCGTGTCCGGCAGGGTCTTGACCTGGATGGGGAACGCTTCCTCAATGCCCTGTGCGGCGAGTGAGTCAGCGATTTCCTTGGGCGCGCCAAGGGCAGCAAAAGTTGTCATGTAAAGAGAGAATCTTTCGTAAGGCGGTTCAACGGCCCACGGTCAGTTTTGACAGCGGGTTCGCCGATTCAATGCCAGAGCGTGTCAACCACCACCCAAAAAGCGGGCCCGAGTGCGGAATCGGTGGGACAAGTTGAATGCGTTCATCGACGCAGAATGCGCAAGATACGCATTAAGTACTCCCATACTAGCAGTGGCACGACGCCGGATGGTCACCCAGGTGGGGCATCTCACCTTTTGTCACTTGGCAAGTGGAGCACCGCAGGCGGCCAATCGTGCGCCACTTGGCAAGTGGCGCGCCGCCAGGGTCCAATCGGGCTCCACTTCATGGGGTCACCGCCTCCAGCGCGGTGCCGTCCGGGCGCAGCGTCCAACCCACCCGCTTGGCGCAGGCCAGCATCACCACGCTTTCCTGCAATTCAATGCCGGGAATGTTTTGCGTCAGCGTCAGCTCCACGTCCATGATGTCGGCCACCGAGTGCAGCCACATGATGATGGTGAAGTTGCTTTGCCCCGTGGTTGATGCGATGAACCTCACATTGCGCAGCTGCCGAAGGGTTGACGCAGCGGTCTCGTGCTGACCTGCCGGCACCTTCGCGAACCATTGGCACGTGATGGGATAACCGGAGAGCGACTGGGCCATCTCGCACCGGAAGGACACAATGCCGGAAGCGACAACCTTGTTCAGCTGCCGCTGCACCGTGGCGGGTGCCCGGCCCAGTTCACGGGCCATCGCGGCCGCCGAGGCCCTGCCATCACGGGTCAGGAAGGGCAAGAGGTCAAGGTGGCTTTGGGGCAGGTGCACCGAAGTTCCCCGTGGTGCCCATGCGGCGCGGGACAGGACCTGCATTTGCTGCTGCTGGGCGCGGGAAAGCACATTCAGCCGCCACGAGCTGCCGTTGAAATGCTGCCTGGTGCAGAGGGAAACCTCGTAGCCAAGGACCCCGTCGATGGCACGGAGCGCCGGGACGACGTCTCCGCTGAGCTGGGCCATGGACTCGGTAATGACGGTCAGCCAGAGCGCCCTGCTGCTGGCCGTCTGTTCCAAGGTAATGATCTCCGGCACGGCGCACAGCGCTTCCACGGCCCCGGCCTGGCCCTCCATGGTGCAGTCCACCCCGATGAAGGACAGGGTGACCGCCTTCGGGTCTCCCATTCGGTGCGCCGTGACCCACACCGCCCCGGTCTCAGTCAGCCTGTCCCAGCGCGCCGCCGCACTGGTCGGGTGGACGCCCAGCACGGTGCCGACGTCGACCCACCCGGCGCGCGGCGCAATCTGAAGCGCATGGATGAGCGCAAGGTCTTCCTCGCTCAACGGTGCATGAAAATTCGTCATCGTCATAATTATTTGCATAATTTCAGGGATATAGCCAACAGTGACGCACTTCACCACACACTTTTAACCACACCCAATCCTTACAGGAGTTTCCATGTCACTTGCTGCCGCAGACCTCACCGCGGACCTGGTCCGGTTCCGCCACGAGATGCACCAGGATCCCGAGATCGGCCTGGACCTGCCGCGTACCCAGGAACGCGTGCTCACGGCGCTCGACGGCCTCGGCTACGAGATTTCGCTCGGCACCGACACCACCTCGGTCACGGCAGTGCTCCGCGGCGGCGCCCCGTCTTCCACGCCGGACTCCGCGGGCCAAATGCCCGTGGTCCTGCTCCGTGCCGACATGGACGCACTGCCTGTCCAGGAACGCAGCGGTGTCGCCTACACCTCCCGCGTTGACGGCGCCATGCACGCCTGCGGCCACGATCTCCACACGGCCATGCTGACCGGCGCGGCCACCCTCCTGGCGGACCGGCGGGAGCAGCTGGCCGGCGACGTGGTCCTCATGTTCCAGCCCGGCGAGGAAGGGCTCGACGGCGCGTCCGTCATGATCCGCGAGGGCGTCCTGGACGCCGCCGGCCGCCGCGTCGACGCCGCCTTCGGCATGCATGTCTTCTCCGGGCTCGCCCCGCACGGCCAGTTCGTCACCAAGCCCGGCGTCATGATGAGCGCCTCCGACGGCCTGGTGGTGACCGTGCTCGGTGCCGGCGGCCACGGCTCGGCCCCGCACATGGCCAAGGACCCGGTGGCCGTCATCACGGAAATCGTCACCGCGCTCCAGGTCATGGTCACCCGCCAGTTCGACATGTTCGACCCGGTGGTGCTCAGCGTGGGCCTCCTGCAGGCCGGCAGCAAGCGCAACGTCATACCGGAGACCGCCCACTTCGAGGCCACCATCCGCACCTTCTCGGAGGCCTCCCGGGAGAAGATGCGCGTGGCGGCACCCCGGCTGGTCAGGCACATCGCCGCCGCGCACGGCGTGGACGTTGACGTGGACTACCAGACCGAATACCCGGTCAGCATTACCGACACCACCGAGACCGAACACGCCGAGGACATCATCTCCGGCATGTTCAACGCCGAGCGCCTCACCCGGCTGGCCACCCCCATCAGCGGCTCCGAGGACTTCTCCCATGTGATGGCCGCCGTTCCCGGCACCTTCATCGGCCTCGGCGCCGTTGCCCCCGGCACCGACCACACCACCACGGCGTTCAACCACTCCCCTTACGCCACGTTCGACGACGCCGTCCTCACCGACGGCGCCGCCCTCTACGCCGAGCTGGCCACCAGCCGCCTCGCTTCCCTTTCCGCCTCCCAGCCGGCCTTCGCCGCCAACTGACCTTCGAAGGTTTTCCATGAAGACAACAATTCATCCCCAGACCGGCCACGGATCCGTCCCCGGCACGTCGACCAAGCAGCGTCCCGTGTGGCGGACCCTGGTCGGCACCGGCATCGGCAACGCCGTTGAATGGTACGACTGGGCCGTCTACGCCACGTTCACCCCCTTCCTCGCGGGCGCACTGTTCAGCAAGGCCGACAAGACCTCCGCCGTGCTCGCCACCCTCGCCATCTTCGCGGTCGGCTTCGTCGCCCGGCCCTTCGGCGGCTTCCTGTTCGGCTGGATCGGTGACCGCATTGGGCGCAAGTCCTCCATGACGCTCGCCGTCGGACTGGCCTCGGTCGGCAGCCTGCTGATCGCCGTCGCCCCCGGCTACGCCCAGGTGGGCGCCCTGGCGTCGGCAACGCTGCTGGTGGCCCGTCTCCTGCAGGGGCTGGCCCACGGCGGCGAGCTGCCGTCGTCACAGACATACCTGTCCGAGATGGCACCCAAGGAAAAGCGGGGGCTGTGGGCCACCTTGATCTACACCTCCGGCACCGCCGGCATCCTCTTCGGCACGCTGCTGGGCGCCACCATGACGCTGGTCCTGCCCAAGGTGGACATGCAGGCCTGGGGTTGGCGCGTCCCGTTTGCCGTCGGCGCCGCACTGGGCCTGTACGCGCTGTACATGCGCTCCCGGCTGCATGAATCCGAGGTCTTCACCGGCGAGGACGCCAAGGCCAAGCGCGCCCCGATCTGGCCGCAGATTGTCCGCCACCGCAGGCAGGCCCTGCAGGTGATCGGCCTGACCGTCGGCCTGACCGTCGTCTACTACATCTGGGGCGTGGTGGCGCCCAGCCATGCGGCCACCGACCTTGGCATGGACCGGGGCGCAGCCTTGTGGGCCAGCGTCATCGGCAACGTCGTGTTCATCGCCGCCCTGCCGTTCTGGGGGAGGCTGTCGGACCGGATCGGCCGCAAGAAGGTGCTGTTGACAGGCGCCATTGGCTCCGCCGTCCTGCACTTTCCCATGACCTGGCTGCTCAAGGACCAGCCCTGGGAACTGGCCGTGAGCATGTCCGTCATGCTGTTCTTCATCGCGGCCAGCGCCTCCATTGTGCCGGCCGTCTACGCCGAACTGTTTCCCACCAGCATCCGCACGGTGGGCGTGGGCATCCCCTATTCCATCTGCGTGGCCGTCTTCGGGGGCACGGCGCCTTACCTGCAGTCGTGGCTGGGGTCCATCCAGCTGGGCGTCCTGTTCAGCGTCTACGCCGTGGTCCTGCTGCTGGTCAGCGCCGTGTTCATCTTCACCATCCCGGAGACCATGGGCAAGGACCTGGCGGGGGCGGCGGACTTTTCTGTGGGGCAAAACCAGGGCTGAGTTGTGCCCCGGGTGCACTGGGGGCACAACTCAAGTCGAGTTTCGCCCCACAGAAAAGTGCACCAAGCCCCGGTACCCTTAACACTGATGACTGAACACCCAGCCCCAGATTCCCCGCAAGCAGACAAGGCGCCCCGCACGCAGGACGGCACCGCCCGCCCCATCACGCCCGGCAGCCAGGCCGCCCAAGGCACCTACCGTGCGCAGCCGGTCTCTTTTGTCCGCCGCGGGACCCGCCTGCAGGGGCGCCGGCAAAAGGCGTGGGATGACCACTCGGCCACCCTCGCCGTGGACATCCCCCGGCACATTTCGGACACCTCGGTGCACCCGGATTACGTGTTTGACGCGGCAGCCGAGTTTGGCCGGGTGGCGCCCCTGGTGGTGGAGATCGGTTCCGGGCTGGGCGACGCCGTGGTCCATGCCGCCAAGGAAAACCCGGGGAAGGACTTCCTGGCCGTGGAGGTTTACACGCCCGGGCTGGCGCAGACCATCCAAAAAATCGTCTCGGCCGAACTGCGCAATGTGCGCGTGGTCCAGGCCAATGCGCCGGAAGTGCTGGGCACCATGCTGCCTGCCGGTTCGGTAAGCGAGGTGTGGGTGTTTTTCCCGGACCCGTGGCACAAGACAAAGCACAACAAGCGCCGCATGGTGAAGGACACCTTCGCCCCGCTCGTGGCCCGCGTGCTGGCACCAGGCGGCCTGTGGCGCCTGGCCACCGACTGGTCTGGCTATGCCGAGCAGATGCGCGCCGTGGGTGTGGCGTCGCCGGACTTTGACAACATGCACGACGGCGAACGCACCGGTTCCGCCAGCCCGCTCACCCAGGCGCGGCTCACCGGCGTCGACTGCGAACAAAGCGACGAGCCGGACGCCGGTGGCGGCTGGGCTCCCCGCTTTGACGGGCGCATTCTCACCAGCTTTGAAAATAAGGCCCACAAGGCCGGGCGCGTGATCTTCGACCTCACCTTCCGGCGGAAGTAGTCACCGTGGCGGACGCTCCGCGGCCCGAGTTCAAGAGCTGGCACGAAATGCTGGACTGGATGTCCGGGCTGCTGCTGCGCCGGACCGGACACGACGTGCCGTGGTGGCTGGGCGCTGTCCGCAATGCCGGGCTGCCCACCGAGGCAGCCACACGCACGTGGCTGACGGAAAATGGCGTCACCGGTTACGCCCAGAACCCCGTCATGTGGGAGCTGTTCGGCTTTCCGGACTTCTTCCTCAAGGACGCAGCAGAACTGCTGGAAGGCCAATACGCGGACAGATTGCAGCTGCGCCCCATTGCAGACGCCGTGATCGCCCTGGTGCTGGCGTGGGCCGAGGACGGCACCGGCCAGGCCACCGTGCAGCTGCGCAAAACGTACATCTCCCTCCTCACGCCGCGGCGGAAGTTTGCCCAGGTGACCCCCGTCAGCAAGTCAGCCGTGGACATTTTCCTCCGTCTGGACGAACCTGCGGGAGGACTGCTGGAGGCCTCCGCGGCCCGCCCCGACAACGCCTTCAGGCTCAAGATCCGCCTGCGCCAGGCTTCCGAGGTCGGCGCTGAGGTGGCTGACATCCTGCTGCGCGCGTACCGTGCCAACACCTGAGGAATCCAAAAGATGAAAGTGGTGCCCGGCACCGCCTAAGATTGATTGGATGTGGTCCACCGACCGGGCCGCACAAATCCGTAAGGAAGCAAGCTCTGTGACGTATCCCTCTGCCGGTTCGCTCTTGTTGACGCGGATCGCCGAGTTCACTGAAAAGTCCGTCGCCGCCGGACGTGCCTATGCCGAAGAAGGCCGCGTCCAGGACATCACGCTGGAACCGGCCACCGGCCTGCTCTCCGGAAAAGTCATGGGAAAGCAAAGCTACCGCTCCACCGCCAAGCTGGTCCGCGAGCACGACGGCGTGGTGGCGTGCCGGGTGGGCATCTGCAACTGCCCGGTGCGCCAAAATTGCAAGCACGTGGTGGCGCTGATTGCCGCCGCCGAACAGGACCCCAACTTCCAGGAATTCTTTGTCCCCGAGGAAGCCCCCAAGGAACCCACCTATCTGGAGACCCTGCTGGCCAACGCCAAGGGCAGCAAGGGTGCCAAGCCTCCCGCCGCGGGCCCGGCTGGCGGCGACGCGGCCGCCGACTGGGAATCCACCTTGTCCGATTTGCTGCCCCCCGCCGTTGCGGCGCCGTCGGCCGAGCTGCCGGAGCTGGGCCTGCAATTTGAGCTCCAGGTGCCGCCGCCGCGTTTCTCCTACCGGGGCCACGGCGGCAAGGTCCCCTCAGCCCCCATCCTGAATGTGCGCCCCGTGGTCATGGGCGCGCGCGGCAAATGGGTGAAGACGGGCATCAGCTGGAACACCCTGGGCTACCTCAGCTACGGCCGCCAGCACGATCCCGTCCAGCTGGAGTGGCTGAGCGAGTTCCTGTCTTCCCACAGCCCCCGGCAGTACAGCCACAGCAATGCCTCCTCCTGGCTGGCCGTCAACGACTTTGCCGGGCGCAACCTGTGGCAGCTGCTGGCCGACGCCCGCCGGCACGGCATCTCCCTGGTCCAGTCCAGCACGGGGGACCCCGTGCGGATTTCCACGGATGATGCCACCGTGCAGCTCGATGTCACACGCTCCGACACCGGCGGCCTGGACGTGGGCCCGCTCATTGAGGCGGCCGGGGTTCCCATCAGGGAGGCCATTGTCGGCACCATCGGCTCGCCTGTCCACGGGCTGTTTTTCAGCACCGAACCCGACACCTTGGTCAACGTGGGAAGCGGCACCTCCGGGCGCAACGCCGTGGTCCGCGGCACCATCACCCTGGCTCCCCTGGCCCCCAACACCTCCTCCCAGCTGCTGGATTTTGCCCTGCGCAAGGAGCTGGTCCACGTGCCGGCGGAGGGCGAGGAAAAGTTTCTTACCCAGTTCTACCCCCAGCTGAAGCAAACCGCCGCCGTGGTCTCCGCGGACCACTCCGTGGAGCTGCCCGCCTACGTGGAGCCGACGCTGTCGCTGCTGGCCGCCTACGGCGATGACCACACCCTGCGCCTTCATTGGGAATGGCACTACCAGGTGGGCAACCGCGTGAATTCGCGCCCGCTGTGGCCCGAAGCCGGTGAATCCGCCGTGCGGGACGCCGGGGCAGAGGCGCGCATTGTGGAGAGTGTGGGCCAGCCCTGGGAAGACGTGGCGCCCATGGGCGTGGCCGCCAACAATGCGTGGGGGGATCCCCGGCTGGCGGGCTCGGCCGTGCTGACCGGCCTGGACACCATGGTTTTCACGGAGACCGTCATGCCGCGGCTGCGGGAACTGCCCGGCGTGAGCGTGGAGACCAGCGGGGACCCGGCCAGCTACCGCGAGGTGACTGAGGCGCCCATCGTGAAGATCTCCACACATGCCACGGATGAGCGCGACTGGTTTGACCTGGGCATCGTCATCACGGTGGAGGGCCAGTTTGTCTCCTTCGCCGCCGTCTTCTCGGCCCTGGCCGCCGGGCACAGCCGCATGCTGCTGCCCAGCGGAGCCTATTTTTCCCTGGACCGGCCCGAGCTGCACCAGCTGCGCGCGCTCATTGATGAGGCCCGCGGGCTCAATGACAACAAGGACGGCGAGCTGCGCATCAGCCGCTTCCAGGCCGGCCTCTGGGACGAGCTGGCCCAGCTGGGCATTGTGGATGAGCAGGCGGAGGCCTGGCGGAAGTCCGTCAGCGGACTGCTCGACGGCGGCCCCCTGGTCCCGCTGCCCACTCCCCCGTCGCTGAACGCGACACTGCGCCCCTACCAGCTGGACGGCTTCAACTGGCTCAACTTCCTGCACAGCCACGGCCTGGGCGGCGTGCTCGCCGATGACATGGGCCTGGGCAAGACGGTGCAGACGCTGGCGCTTATTGCCCAGGTCAAGGCCTCCGCCAGCCCGGACGACGGCGGCCACAAGCCGTTCCTGGTGGTGGCACCCACGTCCGTGGTGGGCAACTGGACCAGTGAAAGCATGAAGTTTGCGCCGGGCCTGAAAGTGGTCTCGGTGGGGGAAACGTTCGCCAAGAGCGGGCTGGATTCCGCGTCCTTCTTCGCCGGTGCCGACATTGTCATCACCTCCTATGCGCTGTTCCGGATCGACTTTGCCGAATACGGCATGCAGCCCTTTGCCGGGCTGATCCTGGACGAGGCCCAGTTCGTCAAGAACCACCAGTCCAAGGCGTACCAGTGCGCCCGCAAGCTGAAGGCGCCGTTCAAGCTGGCCGTGACGGGAACGCCGCTGGAAAACAACCTGATGGAACTGTGGACGCTGCTGTCCATCGTCGCCCCGGGCCTGTTTCCCAGCCCCAAGCGCTTTGCCGAGTTCTACCAGCGGCCCATTGAAAAGAACGGCAATTCCGAGCTGCTGGCCAAGCTGCGCTCACGCGTGAAGCCGTTGATGCTCCGGCGCACCAAGGAACAAGTCATCAAGGACCTGCCGGCCAAGCAGGAACAAATCCTGGAAGTGGAGCTGAACCCGCGCCACCAAAAGGTCTACCAAACCCACCTGCAGCGTGAGCGGGCCAAGATCCTGGGCCTGCTGGAGGACGTCAACAAGCACCGCTTCACCATCTTCCAGTCCCTGACCCTGCTGCGCCAGCTCAGCCTGGACGTCTCCCTCGTGGACGAAGGCCTGGCCGGCGTCCGTTCATCAAAGCTTGACGTCCTGTTTGAGCAGCTCGAGGACGTGGTGAAGGAGGGCCACCGGGCGCTGATCTTCAGCCAGTTCACCGGTTTCCTGGGCAAGGTTCGCGACAGGCTCAAGGCGGAGGACATTCCGTTCACCTACCTGGACGGGTCCACCCGCAACCGCGCCGACGTCGTCAATGAATTCAAGAACGGGACGGCCCCGCTGTTCCTGATCAGCCTCAAGGCGGGCGGGTTCGGCCTGAACCTGACCGAAGCAGACTATGTGTTCATCCTGGACCCCTGGTGGAACCCGGCGTCGGAGGCCCAGGCCGTGGACCGCACGCACCGCATCGGGCAAAAGAAGAACGTCATGGTGTACCGACTGGTGGCCAAGGACACCATCGAGGAAAAGGTCATGGCGCTGAAGGCCAAGAAGTCGCAGCTGTTCTCCGACGTGATGAGCGGGGACTCCCTGGCCGGCGGCGCGCTGACAGCCTCGGACCTGGCAGGCCTGTTCCGCGATTAGCGGGGCCAGCCCGGCGACGGCGTGCCATGCTGTCCGGGGCGGGTGAAATTTCACACGCCGTGGACAGTTTGGCACGCCGCCAGTTTTGCCCGCGGGCGGACTTATCCACAATCCGGCCGGAGGCTGTTGAAGTCACCACCTGGCGGGGCAAGGCTGGGGACATGGAAAAGTCGGAATTGGCCGAAAAAATTACCCGGGACTGGCCCGCCCGAGGCGAAATCGCCACCACGGCGGAGCTGGGCCGGGTGGGCCTGAGCCCACGGCTGTTGGCGTCGGCCGTCAGGCATTCGCTCCTGTTCCGGATCCGACACGGGGCGTACGTCAGAATGGGTGTCTGGCAGGAGAAATACCCGTCGGAAAAGGTCATGTTGCGCGTCACGGCCCATTTTCATGCCACCCATGGGCGCGCGCTCTACAGCCATGCCAGCGCGGCCAGGCTGCTGGGACTGTCCCTCTGGAACGTCGGGCCGGGCGTGCACATTACAACGCCGTCATCCGTCTCGGCAAAAAGTACTGTGCCGGGCGTCAAGGTGCACCGACGGCAATTGCCGGATTCAGCGCAAACCCGGATCAGCCACCACACGCTCGGTCCGGTCAGGACCACCACCTTGGAACAGACCATCGTTGACTGCGCCCGGACCGAGCCATTTGTCACGGCGGTCATTATCGGCGACTCCGGCCTGCACCGGGGAGCCAGCCTGGCCGTGATGCTTGAACTGCTCGACGCCATTCGCGGGCGGCGCGGGGTCCGGGCCGCCCGGAAAGTGCTGGCAGCCTTGGACAAAGGTTCCGAGTCCGCGGGAGAGACCCGGCTGCGGCTGATGGTCGCCGACATGGACATTCTGCAGCCCGAATACCAGGTCCACGTGCAGGCTGCGGGCAATAATTACCGGGTTGACGGCGCCTGGCGGGACATCAAGCTGGCCTTGGAATTCGATGGAAAGACCAAATACTTTGCCTTCCGGCCCACCAACGAGGCCCTCTACGAGGAGCGCCAACGCGAACGCGAGCTCATGGAGGACGGTTGGAGCTTTATCCGGGTGGAGTGGAAGGACCTGGCCGACGCCGAGTTGCTGCGCCGCCGAATCATGGCGGCCATGCTGAACGCGCGGAAGCGATTGGCCGCCGTACAGAGGGACGACCTCTGGTGACGGCGTGCCATGCTGTCCGGGGCGGGTGAAATTTCACACGCCGCCGGCAGTTTGGCACGCCGTCAGCGCTGCGGACGCCAGATGACGACGGCCTGGCTGCGGGCGCGCGGGCGCTGGCCGCGGGCCAGTGCCACAATGTCGTCGCCGGCCAGGCCCGCGGCAAACACGCGGCTGTTGGGGCGCGGCGGGCGCGACTCCATCTCCGCCGTGACGGATTCCAGCTGCTCGCCCAGTTCACGCACCTTGGCGCGGAGGGCCTCCACCTGGTTCTCCAGCTGCATGATCCGCCGGATGCCTTCCAGGGAAACGCCCTCATGGGAAAGCCGCTGGACCTCGCGGAGCATGTCGACGTCGTGCTGTGAATATCGGCGCGAGCGTCCGGGGGCCCGGTTCGGCTTCACAATGCCCAGGCGGTCGTACTGGCGCAGGGTTTGCGGGTGCATCTCCGCCAGCTCCGCCGCCACGGAGATCACAAAGATGGGTGCGTGGGGGTCGACAATCATCGTGATCTCCTCTCTTCGCTGGTTGAGCCTGTCGAAACCCGGTGGTTGAGCCTGTCGAAACCCGGTGGTTAGAGCTTGGCCTTGTCGCGCAGCGTGGCCCGGGGGTCGCCGTCGGCCGTGGCTGCAGCGAACGCCTTGACGGCCTCCTCGGCATCCTTGCTGAGTTTCTGCGGGACGGAAACATCGATCGTCACGAGCAGGTCGCCGTCGCCCTTCTTCGTCTTGACGCCGGCACCCTTGACCCGGAGGGTCCGCCCGCTGGGCGTTCCGGCCGGGACGCGCACCCTGACGGTGTCGCCGGTGAGCGTGGGGACGCTGATGTCCGCGCCCAGGGCAGCCTCGGGAAATGTTACGGGCACGTGGATGCGAATGTTGTCGCCGTCGCGCATGAAAAAGTCGTGTGGCTTGACGTTGACGGTGACCACCAGGTCCCCCGGGCCCGCGGCGCCTGACTGGCCCTTGCCCTTGACCCTGACCTTTTGGCCGTCCTTGATGCCGGCGGGAATGCGCACGTCAATGGTGTCGCCGCTGGGTTCACGGAAGGCGATCTTGGTGCCGTTGATGGAGCCGCCGAAGGAAATGCTGGTCGACGCCGACCTGTCGGCACCCTTGGTGGGCGCGGGCTGGTAGCCGCCGCCGAAGCCGCCACCGCCAAAGAGGTCGGCAAATTCGGGCGGGAGTCCTGAACCGTTGAAGCCGGGCGTGCCGCGCCGGGCACCGCCCCGTCCACCGCCAAAGAGGTCGCCAAACACGTCCTCAAAGCCTGTGGGACCACCCTGCCCGCCTGCCCCGCCGGCGCTGAAGCGGGCTCCGCCGCCCATGGCACGGATGGCGTCGTACTGTTCGCGGTCTTCCTTGTTGGACAGCACCGAGTATGCCTCGGAAATGTCCTTGAACGTCTTTTCCGCCTTGGCATCACCGGCATTGGTGTCGGGGTGGTACTTGCGTGCCAGCTTCCGGTATGACTTCTTGATGTCGGCGTCCGACGCATCTTTGGACACCCCAAGGATCTTGTAAAAGTCCTTCTCTGCCCAATCTTGACTTGCCAAGACGCCTCCTTCTCTAAAAAAATTATAGTGAAATGCGGTGGTTGAGCTTGCCGAAACGCGAAGGTTTCGACAAGCTCAACCACCGATTCGAGTTGCTATTCCGGTACGGCCACAATCACCTGCGCGGCGCGCAGCACGCGCTCACCGGACTTGTAGCCGTTGCGCAGCACCTGGCTGACCGTGTCAACCTCGACGTCCGCCGACGGCTGCTGGATCAGGGCCTCGTGCACGGTTGGATCGAAAGGCACGCCGGTGGCGTCAATCTTCTCCAGGCCGTACGTTCCCAGCGCTGTTTCCAGCTTGGTGGCAATGGCCGCAAACGGCCCGTCGACGATGTCGCCATGGGCACGCCCGGCGTCGACGTCGTCCAGGACAGGCAGCAGCGAGTTCAGCACGCCGATGACGGCCATCTGGCCGGCAACCGCACGGTCGCGCTCAACGCGCTTGCGGTAGTTGACGTACTCCGCCTGGAGCCGAAGAAGATCGTTCTTCAGCTCCGCGGCGTCCTCGCCCGCTCCCTTGGCCACGGATTCCTCCGCGGGCACCTCAACACCGTTGAGAATGTCCTCCGCCTGGGAGAGGGCGTCGCCCTGGGTCTCGACAGGCTCGGCCACCGGGTTCCCAGGAGTCTCGACGGGCTCGACCGCCGGGTCCACCGGCTTGCCCTCTTCGGGGTTTACGGATTCAGACATGTCTACTTCTTCTCGTCTGCGTCTTCGTCGATGATCTCGGCGTCAACGATGTCCTCGTCAGCACCGGCCCCGGACGGAGCACCCTCGGAGGCGCCGGCGTCGGACGCGGCACCCTCGGCGGAAGCCGCGGCGTAGATGGCCTCGCCCAGCTTGGACTGCGAAGCCTGCAGCTTCTCAAACGCGGCCTTCACGGCTGCGTCGTCGTCGCCGGCCAGGGCCGTCTTCAGCTCGGTGACATCGGCCTTGACCGTGTTCTTGACGTCCTCGGGCAGCTTGTCGTCGTTGTCGGCGAGCACCTTGTCCACGGAGTAGTGCAGTTGCTCGGCGGAGTTGCGCAGGTCCGCTGCCTCGCGGCGGGCCTTGTCCTCTGCTGCGTGCTCTTCGGCCTCGTGCACCATGCGCTCGATGTCATCCTTGGACAGTGCGGTGCCGCCCGTGATGGTCATGGACTGCTCGGTGCCGGTGCCCTTGTCCTTGGCGGAAACGTGGACGATGCCGTTCGCGTCGATGTCGAAGGTCACCTCAACCTGCGGGACGCCGCGCGGGGCCGGCGCGATGCCGGTCAGCTCGAACGTGCCCAGCGGCTTGTTGTCGCGGGTGAACTGGCGCTCGCCCTGGAAGACCTGGATGGCCACGGACGGCTGGTTGTCGTCAGCGGTGGTGAAGGTCTCCGAACGCTTCGTCGGGATGGCTGTGTTGCGCTCGATTAGGTTGGTCATGACACCGCCCTTGGTCTCGATGCCCAGGGACAGCGGGGTGACGTCGATCAGGAGAACGTCCTTGCGCTCGCCCTTCAGGACACCTGCCTGCAGTGCGGCACCAACGGCCACCACCTCATCCGGGTTGACGCCCTTGTTGGGCTCCTTGCCGCCGGCCAGTTCCTTGACCAGTTCGACGACGGCGGGCATGCGGGTGGAACCGCCCACGAGCACGATGTGGTCGATGTCGGAAACCTTGATGTTGGCTTCCTTGATGACGTCATTGAACGGCTTCTTGGTGCGCTCGAGCAGGTCCTTGGTCAGGTCCTGGAGCTTGGCACGGGTCAGCTGCTCGTCCAGGTGCACCGGACCATCGGGGGTGACGGAGAGGTACTGCAGGGAGATGTTGGTGGAGGTCGAGGAGGAGAGTTCCTTCTTGGCCTGCTCGGCAGCTTCCTTGAGGCGCTGGAGGGCGATCTTGTCCTTGGACAGGTCGATGCCCTTGACCTTGAGCTGGTTCAGCAGGTACTCAACAACGCGCTGGTCCCAGTCGTCGCCGCCGAGGCGGTTGTCGCCGTAGGTGGCGCGCACCTGGATGGTGGAGAAGTCGTCTTCATCCTTGCCCACTTCGAGCAGGGAGACGTCAAACGTTCCGCCGCCGAGGTCGAAGACCAGGATGAGCTCGTCTTCCTTGCCCTTGTCCAGGCCGTAGGCCAGGGCGGCCGCAGTGGGCTCGTTGACAATGCGGAGCACGTTCAGGCCGGCAATTTCACCGGCTTCCTTGGTGGCCTGGCGCTGGGCGTCGTTGAAGTAGGCCGGGACGGTGACCACGGCGTCGGTGACCTTCTCGCCCAGGTAGGCTTCGGCGTCGTTCTTGAGCTTCATCAGGATGCGGGCGGAGATTTCCTGCGCGGTGTACTTCTTGTCGTCGATCGCAACGGTCCAGTCGGTGCCCATGTGGCGCTTGACGGAGGCGATGGTGCGGTCGATGTTGTTGACGGCCTGGCGCTTGGCGATTTCGCCGACCAGGACTTCGCCGCTCTTGGAGAAGGCAACAACGGACGGGGTGGTGCGGCCGCCTTCTGCGTTGGCGATGACGGTGGGCTCGCCGCCTTCCAGCACGGAGACGACAGAGTTGGTGGTTCCGAGGTCAATACCTACGGCACGTGACATAAGTGGTTCCTTTCAGGGGCCGCTGCGTGAACAAGTCCGCGGCCGGGATGGCTGCGGGTTCGCTCAACCAGCGGGTATTGAGCGTTCTGGACTCAACTTTACTCAGGCTCGTTTCCATGTCAAATGAAGTTGAGCGTAGTTGGCTCAACTTTCACTGTGGGCGTACATGCCCGACGCCGGAGGGCCGGGTTCAGGGTGCGCTCCACGCCAAGGTGTGGGCAGGCGTGGCGCCCAGCTCCGGCCGGGCATACACTCCCATTTATGAACGCGGCAAACAGCTCAGGGTCCGGGGATGTCTATACGCACGGCCACCACGAAAGCGTGCTGCGCTCGCACGTTTCGCGGACCGCCGCCAATTCCGCGGCGTATCTCATTCCACACCTCACACACGGACTCCGCGTGCTGGACGTGGGGTCCGGGCCGGGCACCATCACGGCCGACTTTGCGCGGCTGGTGGCACCCGGCGAGGTGCTGGGACTGGACCGCTCCCCGGAGGTGGTTGCTGCGGCCACCGCATTGGCCGCCGACCAGCACCTCCGCAACCTCAGCTTCGACACGGGCGACATCTACGAGCTGGACTTCCCCGACGAATCATTTGACGTGGTCCACGCCCACCAGGTTCTCCAACACCTGACCGACCCGGTCGCGGCGCTGCGTGAAATGCGGCGCGTGGCCAGGCCCGGCGGCATTGTGGCCGTGCGCGACGCCGACTTTCACGGCATGTCCTGGTACCCAGAACTGCCCGAGCTCGACGAATGGATGGACCTCTACCAGCAGGTGGCACGGCACAACAATGCCGAGCCCGACGCCGGACGCCGCCTAGTCCACTGGGCGCAGGCTGCAGGCTTCACGGACGTGTCGCCGTCGTCGGCCAATTGGCTGTACGCCACCGAGGAGCAGCGCCTCTGGCACGCCGGCGTGTGGGCGGACCGGGTGGTGAAGTCCGCCTTTGCCGAGCAGGCCGTGGGCTACGGGCTGGCGGATGCAGCGGCGCTGGAGAGGATTTCGGCGGGCTGGCGGGCCTGGGGCGCCAGCCCGGACGGCTGGTTTGTGATGCCCAACGGGGAGATCATTGCCCGGGCCTGACACTGCCACACTGGGAGGGACTTGTGGACAAGAACCGGCTTGAGGCGCTCAGCGACGGCGTCCTGGCGATCATCATCACCATCATGGTGCTGGAGTTCAAGACGCCGGCGACGGCGGACTGGTCCGGCCTGGCGAGCATCCTTCCGACGCTGCTGAGCTACTTGCTGAGCTTCGTCTACATCGGCATCTACTGGAACAACCACCACCACATGATCAAGCTGGCCAATGAGGTGACGGGCGGCATCCTGTGGGCCAACCTGCACCTGCTGTTTTGGCTGTCCCTGGTGCCGTTCATGACCCGCTGGATGGACGAGTCCGGCTTCGCGACCGTCCCGGTCTTCATTTACGGGGCGAACCTGATGCTGGCCGCCATTGCCTACGCCATCCTGCAGGCAGGATTCATCCGTCAGCAGGGCCCGGGCGGCAGGCTGGCGAGGGCGATCGGGAAAAACGTCAAGGCGCGCGTCTCCCCCGCCATCTATATAGCAGGTTGCGCGCTGACCTTTGCCTCCCCCGTGTTCGGGCTGGCGGCCTATGCCGTGGTGGCGGCCATCTGGCTGGTGCCGGACCGCGGCATGGAGCGCGTGTTGCGCGCAGGCGGGGCTTAGGCCAGCAGCTCCGCCACCAGCGCCTGGATGCGGGACTTGATGTCGTCGCGGATGGGCCGGACGGCGGCCACGCCCTGCCCGGCCGGGTCCTCAAGTTCCCAGTCCTCGTAGCGTTTGCCGGGGAAGATCGGGCAGGTGTCGCCGCAGCCCATGGTGATGACCACGTCGGACTCCCGCACGGCGTCTGTGGTGAGCACCTTGGGGATCTCGGCGGACATGTCGATCCCGTCTTCCGCCATGGCGGCCACGGCGGCCGGATTGACCGAATCCGCCGGTTCGGAGCCGGCGGACCGGACCTCGATGGCGCCGCCGGAGAGGGCGGTGAGGTAGGCGGCCGCCATCTGCGAGCGGCCGGCGTTGTGCACGCAGACAAACAAGACGGATGGCTTCTTCATGGTGTCCATTGTTCTCCTAAGCGGTGAAATAGCGTTTGCGGGCCCACAGGGCGGCGTAGACCAGGGCGAGGAGGGCGGGCACTTCAATCAGCGGGCCGACCACGCCCGCCAACGCCTGCCCGCTTGCCACCCCGAAAGTACCGATCGCCACGGCGATGGCGAGTTCAAAGTTGTTTCCGGCGGCCGTGAAGGCCAGCGTGGTGGTTTTGGCGTACCCCAGCTTCAGGACTTTGCCGGCCAGCATGCCGGCCCCGAACACAACGGCGAAGTAGACCAGCAGCGGCAAGGCGATCCGCGCCACGTCGAGAGGCCGGGACGTGATGGTGCTTCCCTGGAGCGCGAACAGCAAAGTGATGGTGAAGAGCAGTCCATACAGCGCCCACGGGCCAAGCTTGGGCAGGAATGTCCCTTCATACCAGTCGCGCCCCCTCGTCTTTTCGCCCAGCGTGCGGGTGAGGAACCCCGCCACGAGCGGAATGCCAAGGAACACCAGCACCGAGGCTGTGATGGACCAGAAGGAGAAGTTCGCAGCCTCCCCTGGAAGGCCCAGCCAACCGGGAAGGATCTGCAGGTAGAACCACCCCAAGGCCCCGAAAGCAGCCACCTGGAAGGCGGAATTGATTAGAACCAGCACGGCGGCGGCTTCCCGGTCGCCGCAGGCCAGGTCGTTCCAAATCATGACCATGGCAATGCAGCGGGCCAGGCCCACAATGATCAGCCCCGTTCGGTACTCCGGAAGGTCCGGGAGGAAGATCCAGGCCAGGGCGAACATGAAGGCCGGCGCCAGCAGCCAGTTCATCACCAGCGAGGTTCCGAGCAGCTTGCGGTCCGCCACAACGCGCCCCGTCTCGCCATAGCGCACCTTGGCCAGCACGGGGTACATCATGACAAGGAGTCCCACAGTGATCGGCAGCGATATTGAGCCAATTTTCACCGCATCCAGCGCCGTGTCCAGCCCGGGGACAAGCCGCCCCAGCATCAGGCCTGCGGCCATGGCCGCAATGATCCACACCGGCAGGAAGCGGTCCAACAGCGAAAGTTTGCCGGCGACGGCGGCCCCTGTGGAAGGCGCTCGGGTGGCGGTTTGCGTGTCCACGGGGCTCCTGGCGGCATCACGAGGGTAGATTGACAGTTGTCGATACATAGTATCGACCCCTATATCGACAACTGTCAATCCATGGGGATAATGGATGCATGGAGACTTTGCCGCTGCTTGCCCCCGCCGCCGAATCGGACTGCTGTGCACCCAGCGGCCGCGCGGCTCTCAGCCCCTCGGAAGCGCAGGCAAGGGCGCGGATCCTGAAGGCACTGTCGGATCCCAACAGGCTGCGCCTGCTCTCCATTGTGAAGGCCGGCGACGGCGGCGAAGCGTGCGTCTGCGACCTCACGGAACCCCTGGACCTGGGCCAGCCGACCGTCTCGCACCACCTGAAGATCCTGGTGGACGCCGGGCTGCTCCACCGCGAAAAGCGGGGCACCTGGGCGTACTACTCACTGGTCCCCGGCGCGCTCGAGGCTGCATCGGAAAGCATCACGGCCCTGTGAGCACAGCGGTCCGGGAGATGGCGGCGGACCACTGGCCCGCCGTCGAACGTATATATGCGGCGGGAATTGCCGGCGGCAATGCCACGTTTGCCGAGGCACCGCCGTCCCGGGAGGACTTTTTTACGGCCAAAATCCCGGGGCTGGGGCTGGTTGCCGTCAGTGACGCGGGCACGGTTCTAGGCTGGGCGGCGGCAACCCCCACGTCGTCGCGGGAGGTATACCGGGGCGTTGTTGAGCACTCCGTATATGTGGATCCCTCGGCGGCCGGCCGGGGAGTAGGCCTGGCACTGCTGCATGCCCTGGCCGACCGTGCCCGGGAATTGGGAATGTGGACCATCCAGTCGTCCATCCTGGCGGAGAATGCGGCCAGCCTGGCACTGCACGAAAAGGCCGGCTTCCGGCAGGTTGGGCGGCGCGAGCGCATTGGCTTCATGACGTACGGCCTGCATGCCGGGACGTGGCGGGACACGATCCTGATGGAACTGCGGCTGTAAGGGCCCCACACCGTAAGCTTGGCTGGTGCAATTCTCCTTGTGGCTGGCCCTTGCCGGCGCCGGCGCCATGATCAGCCTGACCCCGGGCGCGGGCGCCATCAACACCATGTCCAACGCCCTCACCTCGGGCTTCCGGCGTTCCTTCTGGGGCATCCTGGGCCAGCAGCTTGCCCTGGTCATCCACGTCATCATTGTGGCCGCCGGCGTGGGCATCCTGGTCTCCAGCTCCCCCTTCCTCTTTGCCCTGGTCCGCTACGTTGGCGCCGCGTACCTGGTGTACCTGGGCATCCGCAAGCTGCTCGCGAAGGCGGAGGAGGCCGACGACGGCGCCGCACCGGCCGCCGTCGAGCCCGGCCTGTCCATGTTCCGGCGCGGGCTGTGGGTGAACCTGCTCAACCCCAAGGCGATTGTGTTTTTCCTGGCGTTCATGCCGCAGTTCATCCGGCCGGAACAGCCCCTGGCACCGCAGTACATCATCCTGACGGCCACCGTGGTGGGGATCGACATCATTGTCATGTGGTTTGTGTTTGCCGCGGGCGCCAAGCAGCTTAAGCACCTGACCACCAGCGAGCGCGGCCAGCTGATCCTGAACCGGATTTTCGGCATCCTGTTCATCGGCGTGGGCATCCTGCTGGCGCTGATCTAGGCATCATGGGAACCTCTCCCCATTGGCGCCGGCGCGCTGACGTGGTTGGGTGGAAGCCGAGACAAAACACGGACTTTCCGGGAAGGCACCTTTGGTGAATGACACAATGCTTGGCGCGGACCCGCAACAGCTGCGCGAGCTGGCCAAGGAATTTTCCCGCGCGTCGCAGCGGCTGCGGAACGTGGGCAGTGACCTGACACAGCGCATCAACCGGCCGGGCGGCTGGAACGGGCAGGACGCCGACCGTTTCCGGCACCAGTGGAATTCCAGCCACCGCCCCACCATCACGTCCGCGTGCAAGGGCTTCGACGACGCTGCCACCCTGCTGCTGCGCAACGCGGAGGAGCAGGAAAAAGCCAGTTCCGCGTCCGGCTTGGGCGGACCCGGGTTTCCAGGGTTTCCGGGGCTGCCGGGCTTCCCCGGGCTGCCAGGCTTTCCAGGCTTTCCCGGCGCCAAGCCGCCCGGATTGCTTGGCGGGATCCTCACCAACGGCGCACTGGGCACAGGTGAAACGGCGGGTGGCTGGTATACGGCACTGGGCGGCATGAGCAATCTGCTCCGGCTGGGCCCAGAACTGCGGCTCATGGGAAGCTTCAACACCCTTGAGCAGGCCTTGAAGGTTTCCCGCCTGGCCGGCGCGTTCGGCACCCTGGACGATTTCGTGGCCGGCGGAAACTGGGGTGCATTGGCCCAACGCGCCAGCCAGTTCATGGGCGACAGCGCCATCGCCGGACGAATCGGATCATTGGCGGGCCCGCTGGAAACCGCAGGCAAGGTCCTCGGCCCGGCAGGTGCCGTGCTTGGCGTCCTGACGGTCGGCACGGACATTGCCAAGGGCGACTACGGGCGCGCCGGTTACGACGGGGTGGTGACCGGGCTGGGCATTGCCGCCCTGTGCACACCGCCCCCGGCTGATCTTGCCTTGGGTGCTGCCGCGGGCGTCATGGCCGTCGGCGAGTTGGCCTACGACAACATCCCATTTGTGCACGACGCCGTCGACTCCACCGTTTCCGCAGTGGGAGACACCGCAACAGCCGTGGGCCACGCGGCCTCCGACGCGGCTGGCGCCATTGGCAACGCAGCCTCCGACCTTGGCCATGGCGTGGCCAAGGTGGCCAAAGACCTCTGGCCCTTCTGATCCGCCCACGGCACCCCACACTTCAATTGCAGGGAGAAAACACGATGACTGAGACAAACACAGCCGCCGCCGAAGGCACCGCCACGGTGTCGCCGGCGGTTGTCGGCTATGGCGCCGCTGAGGTCATTTACCTCATTTCCCAGGGTTCCGCCGGACTGAAGGAGAGGAACGCGGAGGCCCTTCAGGTCCGCCCCGGCGTCCTGACCGAACAAATTGCCGCCCTTGGCGCGTCAAGCCTGCTGGCCCGGGGCGAAATAGTGGCCAACGGGGAGGCGATGGAGCTGCGCGGAGGCGCCCGGATCCTCAACCAGGCACTCAATGCCGCCGTACGGTGGACGGAGGTGGCCATGGTCAACGGCACCGGAGTGGAAGCCGCCCTGTACATTCAGTCCCGCGACGTTTCGGTCTTCCTGCAGCCGGCCGCACTGAGCACCTGGTTCATGGTGGTCAAGGATCCGCAGGCGGGGGACGCCCAGATGCTCAAGCAGGTCATGGACAGCAACCTCGAACGCCACCCGGAGTCCGCAATGTACTTCGGGTCCCAGCTCATCGGGGGCCCCAAGGACCACCTCTTTGTCCGCGCCTCCGGCAACGGGCAGTGGGATGTGGCCCAGGTGGAGAATCCCGGGGAACAGGAACGGGACGACGCCGTCCCCACAGACCGCCTGCTGGCCCGCCTTGCCGAACTGCTGGCCCTTCCGGCGGAGGTTGCCAAGTGAGCACGAACGGCTATGGCCACGCCCCCGTGCCGTCCAACGACGCCGCCAGCCTGCGCGAACCCATGCCGTGGATGAGCCGGCGGCGCACCGGTGGCGCCTACCGCCTGCCCGGCATCCAATACCCCATCGGTTCCATCAGCTATGGCGTGGTGTTGATCGCCCTGGGTGTGGTGGCACTGGTGGCCACTGCGGGCGCGGGTTCCGGTGCGCTGGCAGCAGGGATCCCCATTTTCCTCATTGCTGCCGGCCTGGGCGTCTGGATGGTCATCATCGGCGCCGTCCGCTGGCCCTGGTACCGAAAGTACATCCAGCAGCACGGCCACCCTCCGTTCTAGGCGGCGCCCGCGCCCTCGATAGACTGGCCCCATGAGCAATGCCTGCCGGATCACCACCGCTTTCACGGGCCCCGCCCGTGGCTGATCCCCGCCCGGTGATCATCGCCGTCGACGGCCGCTCCGGAGCCGGCAAGACCACCGTTGCCCTGGAACTTGCCGCCCTGCTGCGCCGCCACCGCACCGTCTCCCTGTTCCACCTCGAGGACATATATCCCGGCTGGGACGGGCTGGCGGACGGGGTGGGCAGCTACGTTTCCTCCGTCCTGGAACCCCTCCACCGGGGCCTCCCCGCGCAGTGGACTGCGTGGGACTGGGCCGGGAAGCACGACGGCGACTCCCGCACCACCGCTGTTGCCGACGTCGTGCTGGTGGAAGGGGTCGGGGCGGCCCACGCCAGCGCGCGGCCGTACCTGGACGCCGTCGTGTGGGTGGAAGCAGCTGCCGCAGAAAGAAAGCAGCGGGCCCTGGCCCGCGACGGCGACACCTACGCGCCGTTCTGGGACCGCTGGGCCGAGCAGGAGGACAGGCTTTTGGCCGGGGACGCGGTGGCCGCCGTGGCGGACATTGTGGTGGACGGCACGAACGGGGTTGCCGCCGCCCCGGAACGTGTCCTCACGGCCCTGGCCGGGCTGCCGGCACTGGAAGCGCTGCTGGCCCCGGAGCTGGCGCGCCGCCGCGGGCTGGCATTTTCGGCGGAACGGGTGGCTGCCCATCCCGCCGCGGCGGATCTCTTTGCCGCCCTTTTCGGGGATTCGCCCGACGCCGTGTGGCTGGACAGCTCCATCGCGGACGGCGGCGGAGATTCCGGGCAGCCGGCAGGCCGTTCCCGGTTTTCCATCATGGCGGACGCCTCCGGCAGCTTCGGCCAGACTGCCACCCACGCAGATGGTGTGACAACCGTCCGGGCAGGCCAGGTGGCAGCCCGGATCCACGGGCCGTTCTTCCGCTGGCTGGACTCTGTCTGGGGGCGCCGGGCGGTGCGCACCCCGGAGCACTTCCCGGCGGAGTTCACATTGGGGTGGCTGGGATACCTGGGCTACGGGCTCAAGGCTGAAACGGGCGGCGCAGCCGAAGCACCGCCTCCCGGGGCAGCAAGCGGGACCCAGGCTCCGCCGTCGTCCGTGCCAGCCGCGCAACCCGCGGCCGCCCTGCTGTTTGCCGGGCGCGCCGTGGTGGTGGACCACCAGGAAAAATGCCTGTACCTGCTGACCCTGGCCGACGCCGGGCTGCCCGCCTCCGTCGCGGAAGCGGATTCGTGGACGTCGCAGGTGCGGGCCATGCTGGCGCAGCTGCACCAGGCGGACCCCCCTGCCTTGCCGCCAGCCCCCGCATTCAGCATCCGGGACGGCGAGGCGCGGTACAAGGCCATGATTGCCGCCTCCCTGGGCGAAATCCGTGACGGCAATTCCTACGAGGTGTGCCTGACCACGCAGCTCGAGGCGCACAGCGGCGGCCGGGTGGACGGCTGGGCCGCGTACCTGGCCCTGCGCAGCCGCAACCCTGCCCCGTTTGCCGCGTTCCTGCGCTTCGGCGGCACAGCGGTGTGCAGCACGTCCCCGGAACGCTTTCTGCGCATCGATTCCGCCGGGCTGATGCGCGCCGAACCCATCAAGGGCACCCGACGGCGCGGTGCCGGCCCGCAGGAGGACGCTGCGCTGAAGGCGGAGCTGTCATCGTCGCTGAAGGACCGGGCGGAAAACGTCATGATCGTGGACCTGCTCCGCAACGACCTGTCGCACTACGCCCTCCCCGGCTCCGTCACCGTCCCGCGGCTGTGCGCCGTGGAAAGCTACGCCACGGTCCACCAGCTGGTCAGCACCATCGAGGCACAGCTGGCGCCCGGCAATTCGCGGGCGCAGGCACTGGCTGCGGCGTTTCCCGCCGGCTCCATGACGGGAGCCCCGAAAATCAGCACCATGGCCATACTGGACCGGTTGGAGGCAGGCCCGCGCGGCATCTACTCCGGCGGCATCGGCTACTTTTCACTCAATGCTGCCATGGACCTCTCCGTCACCATCCGCACCCTGGTCCTGCAGGACACGGACGACGGCGGCACGCACCTTTCGCTGGGCATCGGCGGCGCCATCACGGCCGACTCCGACGACGACGCCGAATGGCAGGAAATCCAGGCCAAGGCCTACGGAGTCCTGTCGACCCTGGGCGCCACGTTCCCGGGCTGACTGCCGCGAGACTGGGTTACTGCAACGTGGCGGTCAGCCGGGCAACGTTGTCCACGTACCGGGCCAGGATGGGCCGGTTCACCCATTCGTCCAGGTACAGCTGGCGGGAGACCGCCCGGTAGTGCTCCTCGACGTCGTGCATGGCCAGGACCACGTCCTTGTCGATCATCATGACGGAGACCTCGAGGTTGAGCGAGAAGCTGCGCATGTCCATGTTGGAGGAACCGATCACGGCCACGTCGGAATCCACCGTGAAGTGCTTGGCGTGCAGCACCAGCGGCTTGGGGTAGAGGAAGATCTGCACCCCGGCCTTGAGAAGGGCCTCGTAATAGGAGCGCTGCGCGTGGTGGACCAGGAACTGGTCGCCCTTTTCGGAGACGAACAGTTCCACGCGGACCCCCCGCTGGGCCGCCGTCGTAATCGCGTACAGCAGCGAATCATCCGGCACGAAATACGGGCTGGAGATGGTGATCCGCTCCTCCGCCGAGTACAGCAGGGTGTTGAACAGGCGGAGGTTGTTTTCCGTCACGAACCCCGGCCCGCTGGGCACCACCTGGCACAGCACGCCTCCCGTGAACGAGTTCCAGTGGTGCGTGGCCAGCTGGGACTCCAGGTTTTCCTCGGTTTCACTGGACCAGTCGGTGGCAAACATAACGTTGAGGGTGCCCACAATGGGCCCCTCAAGGCGCGACATCAATTCCACCCATTTTCGGCCCAGCTTGGCATTGGCCTTCTTGCGGTAGGACGGCTCAATGACGTTCTGGGAGCCGGTAAACCCGACACGGCCGTCCACCACCAGGATCTTGCGGTGGTTGCGCAGGTCCGGGCGGCGCCACTGGCCCTTCACAGGCAGCAGCGGCAACATGCGCCGCCACTGGATCTCGCTGGCCTTCAGCCGGCGGATCATGTCCCGGTACCCGGGCACGCGCAGCGAGCCAATGTGGTCGAACAGGACGCGCACCCGCACCCCGCGCGCGGCGGCAGCCTCCAGTTCGCGGAACAGGTTCTCGGTGGAGCTGTCCGAGCTCATGATGTAAAACTCGGCGTTGACATAGTCCGTGGCGGTGCGCACCTCCGCAGCCATGGCGTCCAGGGATTCCTGGTAGCCGCGGATCAGCTGCACGGAATTGCCGCCCAGGGCAGGGAAGGAGCCCAGGTTGCGGTTGAGTTCCACGGCAGAATTGATCCACGGGGGCCCGTCATAGGGCGGCACCTGTTTGGCGATCTCCCGCGTCCCCTCCACCACCCGAATGTTGACCGCCGCCTGCGTTTCGCGCCGGCGGCGGGAGAGCCGGAAATTGCCAAACATCAGGAACAGGACCAGGCCCACGTAGGGCAGAAAGAAGATGCACAGCAGCCACGCCATGGCGGTGGTGGGGCGGCGGTTGCCGGGAATCACGCCGAGCACCACAATCCGGATCACCAGGTCCACCAACACGGCGAGCGCGGACAGCCAGGCGTTGGTGGTGGGCAAGGTAAACACTGTCCAGATCAAGCAGGCCTCCCCATGTCATGCGTCAGTGAGAACAGCCTACCGGTGGAGGCGCCCGGCGGCGGAACCGGTGGCCAGTATGCTCAAGTCATGACAGTTTTGGTGTTTCTTGACCCCGCTTTCCCCGACGGGCGCGTGGCCGACTCCGGCACGCCCGCGATCCTCGCCACGGACCAGGGCGTGACCCGCGGCGACGGCATCTTCGAGTCCCTGCTGGCCGTGAACGGCACGCCCCGCAAGGTGCAGGCACACCTTGACCGGATGGCCCGTTCCGCCCGCTCGCTGGACTTGGACATCCCCGACGCCGGCACCTGGCTGCGGGCCATTTCGACGGCGGCCGCCACCTTTGCCTCTGCCTCCCCCCAGGGCCCGGATGAACACGGCAACACCAACATTGTCATCAAGCTCATCGCCACCCGGGGCCCGGAGGGCGCCAACGCCACCACGGCATGGGTGCAGGCCTCCGCCGTGCCGCCGCTGCTGGCCGAGCAGCGCGAGAAGGGCCTGGATGTGCTGCTGCTGGACCGCGGCTATGACAGCACCATTTCCCACCGGGCCCCGTGGCTGCTGCTGGGGGCCAAGACGCTTTCCTACGCCGTCAACATGGCCGCCCTGCGCCACGCCCACTCCCACGGCGCGGATGACGTGATCTTCACCAGCGGTGACGGACACGTGTTGGAGGGGCCGACGTCGTCCGTCCTGCTGGCGCAGTTGGCGGACCGCGGCGGCGCCCCGGTCAAGCGCCTCATCACGCCCAACCTGGACAGCGGCATCCTGCCCGGCACCACGCAGGGGGCGCTGTTTGCCGCCGCGAAGGAGGCCGGCTGGGAGCTGGGGTACGGGCCCGTGGAGCCGCAGGACCTGTTCGACGCCGACGCCGTGTGGCTGATTTCCAGCATCAGGCTGCTGGCTCCCGTGAACACCATTGACGGACGGGCTGTGGGCACGGCGGACGTCCGGTCCAGGCTGACGGCCGAACTCAGCGCCCTGCTGGCACAGACCCACTGACGGCGTTCGGGGCAATCAGGGGGCGGAGCTTGTTGCCGGCCACCACCAGCACGGCACTGACGGCAAGGAACGCAACGGCGATGAGCACACAGGTGAGCGCCACCGTGCCGTAGCCGCCGTTGGCCGGGTTCAGGAACGGGTAGGCGTACCAGTTGATGGCTGCGCCGCGTACCAGCGAGTAGGCCAGATAGGCCACGGGCAGCACGAGCACCAGGCCCAGCCGCCTGAACGCGATGGGCAGCCGCGGCGACTGCACCAGCCAATCCAGCACCACGGCCACGGGCATCACGTAGTGCAGCCACGTGTTGATCCACGGCAGCAGCGAGCCCAGGTCCACGTCGCGCAGGAGGGCGCTGAACACGATGCCCACCAGCGCCATGCACACCACGGAGGCGCAGCGGGCCAGCTGCCACAGCGGACCCAGCTCGCGTCCGCGCCAGGCCAGCACGGACTCCACCAGCAGCACGCAGGCGGCAAAAATGTTTGACAGGTTCGTGAAGTAGCTGAAGAAGTTCAGCACATTGAAGCCGTGGCTGATGTGGATGCCCAGCTGGATGCCCACGGCGGCCAGGGTCACCGCGCCGAGCAGGAAGCGCAGGGCGGCAAGTACGCGGCGTAGTGTCATGGCTTCATCCTGCCACGGACCCCGCACGGCAGGACCCGGGTGCGGGCGCCGATTTTGTCATGTTGCGCCACATTTCGCTGCTGCATTAGTGACGGCACGGGGTGCGCGTGTTATTTTTCAAGGGAGTAATGAGCGCCAGCGCCAAGCCCTGACTTGCTGGCCGGCAACCCACTTTTTCGTTCGGGGTGCCTCAGGTGAATACTCGGCAAACCCGGCAATCAGCGGCCGCGGTTGCAAGCGCGAACGCCCGATGTGCCCTTTTGCATGTGTGGAAACGCCGTACGTACATTGCGCTTGCAGCAACGTCCGCCTGCACTCAGGAGCTCGCATGTCCGCTGACGAATCCCCCCTCGCCTACCGCCTTATCACCGGCCCCGACGACCGTTCCTTTTGTGAACGGATCTCCGCAGCCCTGGCCGAAGGCTACATTTTGCACGGCAGCCCGTCGGTGACGTTCAACGGCGCCTCCGTGATCGCCGCCCAGGCCGTCATCCTGCCGCACGCCGTGGCCTCCTCCGACGCCGCCGTCGCCAATGCCGTCCAGGAGCTGGAAGACCCTGAAGAGTTCGACGGCGAGGGAATCGCGTGAGCTACGCCGGAGACCTGGTCCCCGCCCAGGCATGGGACAAGCTGGGCGAGGGCGCCGTGCTGGTGGACGTGCGCACTGACGGCGAATGGACCCACATTGGCGTCCCCGATGTCTCCTCCCTGGGTGCCGAGCCGGTGTTCATCCAGTGGAACCTGGCCAGCGGGGCCCCGAACCCGGCGTTCCTCTCGGAGCTCCAGGCCGCGGTTCCGGCGGAGACCCCGCTGGTCATCCTGTGCCGTTCGGGGGCGCGGTCCGTTGCCGCCGCCGAGGCCGCCACGGCTGCCGGCTACACGGCCTTCAACGTCCTGGAGGGCTTTGAGGGCGTGCCGGACAGCTACGGCGACCGCATTGTCAACGGCTGGAAAAACCGCCACCTGCCCTGGAAATAAGCGCCCGGGGCGCGCGGCCCCGAAGCTGGCACCACCTGGCACCACCTGGCACCACCTGGCACCACCTGCGAAAACTAAGGAATGACACGCAATTGAGCAACTTTAATGAGCACGCCGCATCATGGGCCGACAGCACCCAGGCCGTCCGGGGCGGGCTGGACCGCAGCAACTTCCAGGAAACCTCCGAGGCCATCTTCCTCAATTCCGGCTTTGTGTACGAATCCGCCGAGGCCGCCGAGCAGTCCTTCACGGGCGAGGTGGACCGCTTTGTGTACTCCCGTTACGGCAATCCGTCCGTGGCCACGTTCCAGGAACGCCTGCGGCTGCTGGAGGGCAAGGAAGCCTGCTTCGCGACGGCGTCGGGCATGTCCGCCGTGTTCACCGCACTGGGTGCCCTGCTGGGGGCCGGCGACCGCGTGGTGGCGTCCCGCTCGTTGTTCGGATCCTGCTTTGTCATCCTGAACGAACTGCTCCCCCGCTGGGGCGTGGAGACCGTGTTTGTGGACGGCCCGGACCTGGAGCAGTGGCGTTCGGCACTGAGCGTTCCCACCACCGCCGTGTTCTTTGAGTCGCCGTCCAACCCCATGCAGGAAATCATCGACGTGCAGGCGGTGTGCGAGCTCGCCCATGCGGCCGGGGCCCAGGTGGTGGCCGACAATGTGTTTGCCACCCCCCTGTTGCAGCGCTGCGGCGACTTCGGCGCGGACATCGTGGTCTACTCCGGCACCAAGCACATTGACGGGCAGGGCCGGGTACTGGGCGGCGCCATCCTGGGGACCAAGGAATTCATCGACGGCCCCGTCAAGAACCTGATGCGGCACACGGGCCCGGCGCTGTCCGCGTTCAATGCCTGGGTGCTGACGAAGGGCCTGGAAACCATGGGCATCCGCGTGGCCGCATCCTGCGCCAGCGCCCTGGCCCTGGGCGAGTTCCTCGAGGCGCAGCCGCAGGTCAGCCGCGTCATCTACCCCTTCCTGCCCTCGCACCCGCAGCATGAGCTCGCGAAGAAGCAGATGAAGGCCGGCGGCACGGTGCTCACCTTTGAGCTGGCCGAGCCCGATGGCGGCACCCGCAAGGAAGCCGCCTTCAGGCTCCTGAACGCCCTGGAAATTGTGGACATTTCCAACAACCTGGGCGACACGAAGTCCCTCATCACCCACCCGGCCACCACCACGCACCGCGCCATGGGTCCGGAAGGGCGGGCCGCCATCGGCCTCTCCGACGGCTTCCTGCGCCTCTCCGTCGGCCTGGAGGACCTGGACGACCTCAAGAAGGACCTCGAAAGGGCCCTCGCAGCAATCTAGCCCCCCCGTCGAAGTTGGAGATAACCACCCCTCCGCCCGTCGAGATTGGAGATCACCACCGATGAGGTGGGTGGTTATCTCCAATCTCGACGGTTGGGGCGGTGGTTATCTCCAATCTCGAGGACGACGGCGGCCGGTGACCTTTCGCGCGAAAGGTCACCGGCCGCCGTCGTGCTTGGACTTAGTCCTGGAAGTATTCGATTTCGGCGCCAACGGTGTTCAGGCGCTCGGCCAGGTCCTCATAGCCGCGCTCGATCACGTAGATGTTGCGCAACTCCGACGTTCCCTTCGCGGCAAGCATGGCCAGCAGGATGCAGGCGGCGGGGCGGAGGGCCGGCGGGCAGCCGATCTCCGCCGAGCGCCACGCGGTGGGGCCCTTGATGTCAATGCGGTGCGGATCCAGCAGCCGCACGCCGGCGCCAAGCCGGTTCAGCTCGGTCAGGTAGATGGCGCGGTTCTCGTACACCCAGTCGTGGATGAGCGTGGTGCCCTCGGCGCAGGAGGCGATGACGGCGAAGAAGGGCAGGTTGTCGATGTTCAGGCCCGGGAACGGCATGGGGTGGATCTTGTCCGGTGCGGCGTGCAGCTCAGAGGGCAGGGTGGTGATGTCCACCAGGCGGGTCTTGCCGTTGCGGGCCGTGTATTCGGCGGACTTGCGGTAGTGGAAGCCCATCTGCTCCAGCACCTTGAGCTCAATTTCCATGAACTCAATGGGCACGCGGCGCACGGTGACCTCGGACTTAGTCACGATGCCGGCGGTGATCAGGGACATCGCCTCGATGGGGTCCTCGGACGGGAAGTACTCAATATCCACGTCGATGCGGGCCCGGCCGCGGATGGTCAGCGTGGTGGAGCCCACGCCTTCCACGTGCACGCCCAGCCCCTGCAGGTAAAAGCACAGGTCCTGGACCATGTAGTTAGGGCTGGCGTTGCGAATCACGGTGGTGCCCTCGCGGTGCGCGGCGGCCATGATGGCGTTTTCGGTAACGGTGTCCCCGCGCTCGGTCAGCACAAAGGTGCGGTCGCTGTGATCGCTGAGCGGGGCCTGCACCTGGTAGAAACCGTTGTGCGCGGTAACGGCCAGGCCAAATTCGCGCAGGGCCTGCATGTGGGGCTCCACCGTGCGCGTGCCCAGGTCGCAGCCGCCGGCGTAAGGGATGCGGTAAATGTCCTGCTGGTCCAGCAGGGGGCCCAGCAGCATGATGACGGAGCGGGTGCGCTTGGCTGCCTCCACGTCCATGGAGGCCAGGTCCAGCACTTTGGGGCGGCGGATCTGAAGGTCGGTGGCATTGAGCCACTTGCACTCGACGCCAATGCTGGTGAGCAGTTCAACAATGCGGTTGACCTCCTCGATGCGGGCCAGCCGGCGCAAAGTGGTGGTGCCGCGGTTGATCAGGCTGGCACACAACAGGGCCACGCCGGCGTTCTTGCTGGAGTTGACGTCCACGCTGCCGGAGAGCTCGCGGCCGCCGTGCACGCGCAGGTGGGTCACCACGTTCTTGGGTGAATTTCCCACGTTGACAATGTTTCGCCCCAGCAGGGATTCCATGCGCTGGATCATCTTCAGGCTAAGGTTTTGCTTGCCCTGTTCCATGCGTGCCACCGCGCTCTGGCTGGTGCCCAGTTGCGCCGCGAGTTCCAGCTGGGTCCAGCCTTTGTCGTTCCGGGCGTCGCGGACCAATACACCGACGGTTTCTGCAGCCACTTGAGTCATAACACTTTTATATCATGGGACGCATATTTTGCAGGCATTTCGTGACCTTTACAGCAATTTGGTACTTTGTAGGCCAAGATTAGCCATTGCATGCGATAAGTCTATTCGGCGGCCTAATTCGCAAACCGTCTCCCACTACGGTACTCCCCCTGCGGACATTCCGTGCGCAACGCCGAGACAGCGGATGCGCGCCGAGATCCGCAGGATATTCCATCCGGTCTCGGCGTTGATCCGCTGTCTCGGCGGAGGGTTAGCCAAACACAGGATTCCACGTTCCCAGCACGACGGCGGCCCCCACCGACACGGCCACCATCACCAATCCCCCTGCCGCCACCGCGGCGTCGCGCCGCGTAAAGACGGATTCGCGGGCCCACGTGCGGGGCCCGGCGCCAAAGCCCTTGGCCTCCATGGTGACTGCCAGTCGGGACGCCCTGCGGATGGCCTGGACCAGAAGCGCCAGGGCCTGCCCCAGGGACGCGCGCAGGCCGCTGAAGAAGCCGGGCTCGCTGCCCACCCCGCGGGCGCGGCGGGCCATGCCGAGGGTCTGCCATTCGGCCACCAGCAGGCCCACCAGGCGCATCGCAGCCAGGGCACCGAGCACAAAGCGGTGCGGCAGGCGGAGCTTCTGGGCCAGCGCGTCCGCCAAGTCGGTGGGATCGGTGCTGGCCAGGACAATGATCCCCGGCAGGGCGATCGCCAGGCCGCGCAGCGCAATGGCCACACCGGACTCCACGGAACCGGTGGTGAACAGGAGCGGCCCTGCCGAAAGGAGCACCTCGCCCGTTTTGGGTGCCAGCAACGCCGTGCCGTAGCCGCCCACCACGGCGGCCAGCAACACGGGCCAGCCCCGACGCAACAACAAGGAGGCGCCCAGGCCGGCCAGCGGAAGCAGCAGGCATTCCAGCACCAGGGCCGCCGTGGCAGACACCCAGTCCACGCTCAGGAGCAGGGCGACGGTGATGGCCATGGCGGCGCCCAGCTTGGCCAGCGGGTTCGCCCCCGCCAGCCAGGCGTTCGACCGGGGGGCGGCAAGAACATCCACGCTCATCTCCGCACCCCCGTCTGCGACACAGGCTCCGCCACGGGCTTCGGTGCAGCCCCCGGCTCAGCCCCCGGCTCGGCCGCCGGCAGGGTCATCCGCACGTGGTTATCTCGAACTTCAACAGGAGGGTCCACGGGCGAGCCGAGGACCAGCCGGGCCCCTCCCAACACCTGGGTGAAGGCGGAGTCGTGCGTCACGGACACCACGGCAGTGCCGGCGTCGAGCAGTTCGGTCAGCAGCGAGGCCAGCTCGGCCCAGGTGTTGGCGTCCTGGCCGAAGGTGGGCTCGTCCAGGACCAGCACCTGCGGACCGGCAGCCAGCACGGTGGCCACGGACAGCCTGCGCTTTTCGCCCCCGGACAGCGTGAAGGGGTTGGCGTCCGCCACGTGGCCCAGGCGCAGCCGCTCCAGCAGCCCGTCCGCGGAGGCCTCCCCCCGGCCCAGCAGCCGCGGCGCAAACAGCAGTTCATCGCGCACGGTGCCCGTCACAAATTGGTGCTCCGGTTCCTGGAACACATAGCCGATCCGGCTGATCAGCTCCCGCCCGCGCCATTTCAGCGGCGCGCTGCCGGCACCACGGGCCAGGGCCGGGCTGGCTTCCAGGCGCCCGCCCACGGCCGGCAGCAGCCCGGCCAGGGTGAGGGCCAGCGTTGATTTCCCGGCGCCGTTGGGCCCGGTCACGCTGAGGGCCTGCCCCGCGGAGATCCGCACGCAAGGCACGACGGCGGCCGGCACGGCCGGGTGCCGTCGCGTCCCGGCCTGCCGGGAGACGGCCAGGGCCTCCGCGTCGAGCAGTAGGTGGGAACCGGCGTCGTCCGTGGCCGAAAAAGTCCGCGGACGCACGGCGGGAACCCGGCCCGGCACCCAGACCCCGGCGGCGGCCAGCATGCCGGCTGCCTGGGCCAGGACCTCCGCGGGGGCGCCGTCCAGCAGCACGCCGCCCGGCTCCCCGGCACGCGCGGGCGCCAGCACCACAATCCTGTCCACCACGTCCAGCCAGACGGAGACGCGGTGCTCCACCACCACCAGGGTGGCCCCCGTGGCATCGAGGCTGCGCCGGACCGCGTCGTGGACGTCCACCACGCCGGCGGGGTCAAGGTTGGCGGTGGGTTCGTCCAGCAGGAGCAGCCCGGGGCGCATGGCCAGCATCCCGGCCAGGCCCAGCCGCTGCTTTTGCCCGCCGGACAGGGCGGAACTGGAGTGGTCCAGCGGCAACTTCAGCCCCACCTGTTCCAGGGCTTCCGGTACACGCCGCCAGATTTCCTCCCGCGGCACGGACAGGTTTTCCGCACCGAAGGCCACGTCGTCGCCAATGCGGGAGAGGACCACCTGGGCGTCGGGGTCCTGCTGCATGAGCCCGGCGCGGCCGCGGGATTCCGCCACGGGCGCGCCGTCAATGAGGAGCGTGCCAAACTCGTCGGCACCCTCCTCGCCGCCCAGCACACCTGCCAGGGCGTGCAAAAGCGTGGACTTGCCGGCGCCTGAGGGTCCCAGCAGCAGCACCCGTTCGCCGGGTGCGATCTCCAGGTCAAGATCGTGGATGGCCTTGGCCGGGCGGCCTGCGTGCTGCCAGCCCCACCCCCGGGCACTGACCCGCGCCGGGGCGCTCCGGCCCGGGGCGCTCAGTGCCGGGGCACTCCGGGCCGGGGCACCTCGGCCCGGCTGGCGGGCCATTCCCTACACCACCGGTTCGGTGGCAGCCCCGCGGGAGGGCAGATTGGCCAGGGCGCCGGTGCGGGCCAGCCCGCGCACTGCCAGCCAGGAGAGCAACCCGGCCAGCACAGCCCCGGAAATGGCGCCGAACACGGTGTAGACCAGCTTCCAGGGGAAGTCCCACACCACGTTGTAGACCAGCGAATCGTTGATGCCCATGGCCACGCCCGCCAGCGCACCGGCCAGCAGTGCCACGGGCAGTGTGAAGCGGCGGTAGCGGAAGGCGGCAAAGGCCACTTCCGCGCCGAGCCCCTGGACCAGGCCGGACAGCAGCACGGTAAAGCCAAAGGAACTGCCCAAGAGCGCCTCGACAATGGCGGCCACTATCTCGCAGTACAGTGCGGCGCCGGGCTTGCGGATCACCAGTGCGCCGATCACGCCGGCAATCAGCCAGCCGCCGCCGTACAGGCCGGCAAGGGGCGGAAAGGCCACGGTGAAAGCGGCGATCACGCCGTAGCCGGCGGACCACAGCCAGAAGACGACGCCCACGGCCACGGACAGCACGGAGGCCACCACAATGTCCACCACGCGCCACGTGGATTTGGGTGCTGACTTGGAGTTTGCGGAATTGCCCGCGACTGACTTGCTCATGTTTCCTCCTTTTCAGGAGGGGCGGCCGCGGCGGTATTTCCGCGCAGCCGAAGAGAACTCGACTCCCTTCGCCGGTACTAGCCGGAGCAGGTTCGAGGGTCTGCGGCGAACCGCACTCTCAGCGCCGGTTCCCGGGTCGGGATGACGCTCCCCTGTCGTGTTGAATTGCGGCTTTAGTCTACCCGCACGGCCGGTTGGCGGCGAATGTTGATGACGCACGACGGCGGCGGGGCGCCCTGGGCGGGCGGCCCACCGCCGTCGTGCTTGGCTTGGAGGGGCGGCGCGGCAATGGCCCGTCCATATTTTCCCTCAGCGTTGACCGCTGTCGAGGGCAAACGGTTAGGCTAGCAACAGGTCCACCACCGCGTCACCCCGCCCCACCCCAAGGAGTGTTTTTGTGAATATCGTGTTCAAGCTGCTCGGCACGGGCGTCAGCGTGGCTGCCGGGTTTGTGGCCAGCAAGATCGTTGACACCGCGTGGGAAAAGAGCACCGGCAACAAGCCGCCCAAGGACGGAGCCAATCTGGAAAACAGCCTCCGCTCGGCACTCACCTTTGCCCTGGTTTCCTCCGCCGTGGCCGCCATCATCCAGGTCCTGGCCGGGCGCACCACCCAAAAGGCCATTGCCCGCTTCAACCAGCACCCCGAAGAGGTCTAGGCGCCGCCTTCTTCCACAACGGCCTCTACCACGTCATTGAGCTCGTCCACCGTGAGGAGTTCGGGGCGGCGGTGCTTGGTGCGGTAGCCGGCGCGGCCCACCATGTGAGCGGACACCGGCACCGTCAGCAGCTGGAACAGCCAGGCCACCAGGAGCGCGGGCAGCAGCGACCAGGCCTGCAGCTGCAGCGCCACGGCGGCCAGCATCAGGAACAGGCCCAGCACCTGCGGCTTGGTGGCGGCGTGCATGCGGCTCATCAGGTCAGGAAACCGCAGCAGTCCGACGGCTGCGGCCAGGCTCATGGCGGCCCCGCCCAGCAGGCAGATGGCCGTCAGCACATCAACCACGTTCATGCTTCCTCCTTGCGGTGCGCCACGAAGCGGGCCACCGTCACGGAGCCAATGAATCCCACCACGCTCAGGACCACCAGCAGCGCCAGGTTGTCCGTGTGGTGCTTCAGTGCCATGTCGGTGGCCAGGGCGGCGCCGAAAATGGCCAGCAGGACGTCCGCGGCGATGACCCGGTCCAGCAGCGACGGCCCGGCCGCGATGCGGTAAATGGTGCCTGCCGCCGCCAGGGACAGCACGACGGCGACAATTACGCCCACTGTTCCCAGTCCCGTCATGGTTCCTCCCTCGGGGCGTGGTTATCTCGAATCTCAACGGTGAGGGCGGCAAGTTCCTCGCGGCTGCCCATGATGCGGATCAGCCGGGCCTCGATGTCCCGGATCCCGGCCCGGGCCTGCTCCACACTTTCGGCCGTGGGCGTGTTCATGGCGTGCATGTACAAGGTGGCGGTGCCGCGGTCCACCTCAACCACCAGGGACCCCGGGATCAGCGACAGCACGTGGCCGGTGGCCGTCATGAGCAGGTCCGAATGACTGCGGAGGGGGACGGCGATGACGGCATTTCGGATGCGCGGCCCATGCGCCACAGCCCAGTATGCAACCAGGGCGCTGGCCACCGTGACTTCCTTGAGGAACCACATCACAAACACCAGGGCGTGCAGCACGTTGAAGCGGCCGCTCAATTCCACGGGAGGCAGATAAAACGCCTGCGAGACCCCCAGGGCAATCAGCAGGCCAAAAACCAGGTTGCCGGGGCTGAAGTCCTGCCACAGGGCACCCCACACCACCACCAGCCAAATGAGCAGCGGCAGCCGCTGCCACGTGCGGCGCTTGCGCACAGCGTCCACGGTCCGCCTCATGGAGCACCCGCCCCCAGCACGGCCGCAATGTAGGGCGTGCGCGCAAGCATGGCGTCCGCCGCCTGCTGGCTGAGCTCAAACAATGGCCCGGCGAATACACTGAGCGCCACGCCCAGCACCACCAGGCCCAGGGTGGAGTAGACCATCATTTTCGGCAGGATCGGGATCTCGTTCTCCCCGGCGAACCGGCCTTCGGTGGCGTCAACATACCTGCTGGTGCGCAGCGCCCGCATGCTCCGCCTGCCGGAGGCGTCCGGGGCCGTGGCAAGCAGCACGGGGTCAGGGTCCTCGGCGTCGGCCGTGCTGCGCCAAAACACGCGGTTCCACACGCGGGCCATGACCAGCAGCGTCAGCAGGCTGGCCGCCACGGCGCCCACCACCAGCACGTACGCCATGGGCGAGCCGTCCGCCACGCCGGCCTGCAAGAGGCCCAGCTTCCCCAGGAATCCCGAAAACGGCGGGATGCCGGACAGGTTCATGGCGGGGATGAAGTACAGCGCGGCCAGCAGGGGGGACAGCTTGGCCAGCCCGCCCAGCCGCGAGATGGCGGAGGTGCCGCCGCGGCGCTCCACCAGTCCCGTCACCATGAACAGGCTGGTCTGGATGGTGATGTGATGGATGATGTAGAAAATGGTGGCGGCCAGGCCCAGCACTGATGAGAGCGCGACGCCGAAGATCATGTACCCGATGTGGCTCACCAGGGTGAAGGAGAGCATGCGCTTGATGTCCGTCTGGGCCAGCGCACCCAGGATGCCCACCAGCATGGTCAGCAGGGCCGCCCACATCAGCACGGTGTTGAAATGGTCGGAGGGGAACAGCAGGGTCTCCGTGCGGATGATCGCGTAGACGCCCACCTTGGTCAGCAGCCCGGCGAACACCGCCGTCACGGGTGCCGGCGCCGTGGGATAGGAGTCAGGCAGCCAGAAGGAGAGCGGAAAGACGGCAGCCTTGATGCCAAAGGCCACCAGCAGCAGCACGTGCAGCAGTTGCTGGGTCCCGTGGTCCAGCTGCCCCAGCTTGATGGCCAGGTCGGCCAGGGTGACGGTTCCCGTGGCGCCGTAAATCATGGCAATTGCTATCAGGAACAGCAGCGAGGACACCACGCTGACCACCACGTAGGTGATCCCCGCCCTAATGCGCGATCCGGTTCCGCCCAGCGTCATAAGCACGTAGCTGGCCGTCAGCAGGATCTCAAAGCCCACATACAGGTTGAACAGGTCACCGGCCAGGAATGCGTTGGACACGCCGGCCACCAGGATCAGGTACGTGGGGTGGAAAACAGACAGGGGCCCGCCTTCCTCGCCGTCGGCCGCGCCCTGGCCGGACGCATAGGCCAGCACCGCCAGGCTGACAGCGGAGGAAATGACCAGCAGCAGCGAGGAGAACTGGTCCGCCACCATGACGATCCCGAACGGCGGCGCCCAGCCGCCCAGGTGCACTGCCACGGGGCCGGACTGCCAGACAAAGGCGAGCACCAGCACTTCCAGTGCCAGGGTCACGGCCAGCGTGCCCAGGCTGACCCGGCGCTGGATGCGCGGCTGGCGGATCAGCACAAAGGCCAGGGCTGCGCCCAGGAAAGGCAGGACGACGGCGAGCGGCGCCAGGGATGCGATGCTCATTCCCCGCCTTCCTTGACGGCGTGGTGCACTGCTGCCTTCTTCAAGGTCACTTCGGGAATCATCTCGCGGCTGCCCGCCGGCTGGTTGTTTTCATGGAAGTCGGACACCTCAATGGCAATTTCGGAGTCTTCCTCGGCGTCGAACAATTCCTGCCTGGCAACACGGCGGTCTTCCCGGTCATCCTGGATGTGGTCAGCCCGGCTGAGCAGCCATGACCGGTAGATCAGGCTGAGCATGAAGGCCGTGACGGCGAAGGAAATCACAATGGAGGTGAGGATGAAGGCCTGCGGCAGCGGATCGTTGTATGCCGTGGCGGGAATATCCTTGCCGAAGATCGGTGCCAGCCCGGCGTAGCCGCCCGTGGCCAGCAGCAGCAGGTTGGTGGCGTTCGCCAGCAGCATCAGGGCCAGCAGCACCCGGGTCAGGCTGCGTTCCAGCAAGAGGTAGATCCCGATGGCGTACAGCACGCCCATGACCAGCAGCAGTGTCAGGTTGACGCTCACCGGCCCACCTCCAGCGGCTCGTCGTCCTCAATCAACGTGATGTCCCCAATGCCGTCCTCCTCATGCTGGTCAATTTCCGAACCCAGGCTCCGCAGCACGTCAATCACCAGGCCCACCACCACCAGGTACACGCCGATGTCGAAGAGGGTTGAGGTCACAAACTTCACGTGCCCGAACACCGGCAGGTCAAAGGAGAGGATGGCGCTTTGGAACACCTCGCCGCCCAGAAACAGGGGTGCCAGCGCCGTCAGGGCAGCAGCCGCCAGCCCAAGTCCCAGCAGGGTTCCGGCCGACACCCGGGTGGCCTCCGCCAGCTCAAAGCGCCCGCCGGCCAGATACCTGATGGTCAGGGCCAGCCCAGCCACGAGTCCGCCGGCGAAGCCGCCGCCCGTGCCGTTGTGCCCGGCCAGCAGCAGGTAGATGGACAGCACCATGATGCTGTGGAACACCAGCCGGGTGACCACTTCAATGATGATGGATCGCCGCTCGGGGGCCAGCGTGCGCCCGGCCACCAGCCACGGGTTGCCGGGCACCACGGCAAAGCGCCTGGCCAGTTCTGCGACGGGGCTCGGGGACCCATCCGGCACGCCAACGCGCCCAATGCTGCCCGTTTCCACGGTCTCGGCCCGGGCCAGCCGCTGTCCGCGTCCACGGACAAAGATCAGGCTGGCAACACCGGTTGCGGCAATGGCCAGCACCGAAATTTCCCCAAAGGTGTCCCAAGCGCGGATGTCCACCAGGGTCACGTTCACCACGTTGAGGCCTCCGCCGCCGGTGTACGCCAAGGCGGGCAGGCCCAGGCTGACGGGCGTGGCGATGCGCGATCCCATGGCCACCACCCCCACCACCACCATGACGGCGCCGAACGCGGCCCCCAGGATGACCCGGAGCAGCTTGTGGCTCCCGCGGGTGCGTTCTCGCAGGCCCGGTGGCAGGGAGCGCATGGCCAGCACAAACGCCACCAGCACAATGGTCTCCACCAGCATCTGCGTCAATGCCAGGTCCGGGGCGCCCTGGAGCGCAAAGATCAGCGCCACGCCGTAGCCGGTGACCGAAACCATCAGCACGGCCATGAACCTCTTGCTGGCGCGGGCCGCCGCTAAGGCACCGACCACAATCACCACGCCCGCGATGACCTGGAAAGGGGTTCCGCCATCCACCGTGTAGTGCCGGCCCAGCCAGTCCGGTCCCGTGGTGGCCAGCACGGCGCTCACGGCGGCAATGGCCGTGCCCAGGATGACTGCCAGGTAGAAGAAGAGCGAACCGCGCTGCGTGCGGCCGGTCACCCAGATGGCCACCAGGTCCAGCACCACAATGGCCTGCCGGTAGAGGCGTTCCAAATCCACCAGCGCCGGCATCCGCGCCTGCAGCGACTCAAACCGGCGGCGAAGCAGGAACAAGGCCAGGCCGCCGCCAACCACCACGGCGCTCAAGACCAGGGGCAGCGTCACCCCGTGCCACAACAGCAGGTGCTGCGGGTGTGGGTCATTGGCCGGAAACGGGGCGCTGTACGGCGCAATCCAGCGTTCCGCCAGCTGCGGATATGCGCCATAGGCCACTGTTAGCAGGCTGAGGAGTGCGGGCGCGCCAAGGAACAGCCAGCCCACGGATTTGAAGGGTGTGTCGGCCACAGGCGCGGCGGCCCTGCCCCGGGCGGCCCCGCCCGGGGCGGGACGTTTCCGGGCAAAGCCGCCCCACAGGAAGCGGGCGCTGTAGGCAAACGTCAAAATGGATCCAATGACCAACAGGGCCAGCACCGCGACACCTGCCGCGTGCCCGGCGGAGCCGTAGCGGGCATGGGCCTCAAAGGCCGCAAACACGGATTCCTTGGCCACAAATCCTGCCAGTGGCGGCAGCCCTGCCATGGAGGCGGCCCCAATCAGGGCCACCACGCCCAGCGCGGGCGCGGAGCGGAACACCCCGGACAGCTCACGAATGTCGCGGGTCCCGGACTGGTGGTCAATGATGCCCACCACCAGGAACAGCGCCGCCTTGAACAGGCCGTGGGCCAGCACCATGGCCATCCCCGCCAGCGCCGCCTCGCGGCTGCCAAGGCCCACCACCACCATCAGGAAACCCAGCTGACTCACGGTGCCGTAGGCGAGGATGAGCTTGAGGTCATGCTGCCGCAGCGCCCGCCAACCGCCCACCAGCATGGTGGCCAGGCCCAGCACCGTCACCAGGAGCTGCCAGTGCGCGGTGCCGGAAAAGCCGGGGGCCAGTCGGGCTACGAGGTAAATGCCCGCCTTCACCATGGCGGCGGCGTGCAGGTAGGCGCTCACGGGTGTGGGTGCGGCCATGGCCCCCGGCAGCCAAAAGTGGAAGGGCAGCAGCGCGGACTTTGTCACGGCCCCCACCAGAATCAGCGCAACGCCGATGTCCAGCACGGTGCCCGGCGTGCCCGTGGCCGCCACAAGCTGCGGCGCCCTGTCCAGCACGTCGGAGATGCTGTACGTCCCGGCACCCTCGCCCACCATGATCAGCCCCACCAGCATGGCCAAACCACCAAAGGTGGTGACCACCAGTGCCTGCAGCGCCGCGCGACGGGCGGCTATGCGGGTGCGGGCATATCCGATCAGCAGATAGGAGAGGACAGTGGTCAATTCCCAAAATACGAACAGGAGAATCAGGTTATCCGCTGTCACCAGCCCAAACATGACCCCCGCAAAAGCCAGCAGCTGGGCACCAAAGCCGCCCAGGCCGGCGTCGTCCGTCTTGAAATAGCGTGCGCAATAGGCCAGCACCAGCGCGCCAACACCGAGCACCAGCAGGCTCATGAGCCAGGCCAGCGCGTCCATGCGGAACGTCAGGTTGACGCCCAGGGCGGGGATCCAGGGGATGTCCAGCACCGGATTGATGCCTGTGGCGGAATATACGGCCCCGTACTGGGTCAGCAGCCAGGCAAAGCTGGCGGCGGGGACGGCTGCCAGCACGTAAAACGCGGCGCGGCCCCATCGGGAAAAGAAAATGGGCGCGAGCAAAGCCATGATGAAATGTGCACAAAGGACAATCAACAAGGTGGACTCCGCAGGGTTCGGGCAGGGACGTCTGAATCACAGTAGAGGTCGGTTCCCGACCTTCCCAGCCTATCAAGGGCCATTGCACCGGCCCCGGGCGGCGCGGTGAACCGTTGCGTTAATGTGACAGCATTCACCGCGACGGGGCGGATAGCATGTGCCGTATGACTCAGTTCCCGCAGGCCATGGATTTCCCACCTGCCGCAGCGGACACCCCGCCGGGCACCAAGCGGCAGATCGTGGCGTGGTCCGCCTGGGACTGGGGTGGCGCGGCCTTCAACTCCGTCATGACCACCTTCATTTTCACGGCCCTGTACCTGACCGGCAAGGATTTCGGCGGCGCAGACCATGCCACGGCTGTCCTGGCGTTTGCCCTGTCGATCTCCGGGTTCGCCATCGCCCTCCTGGCCCCCGTCGCCGGGCAGCGAACGGACCACAGCGGCCGGCGAAAGCTGTGGCTGGGCATCAACACGCTCATCGTGGCCCTGCTCACCGGTGCGTGCTTCTTTGTGCAGCCGCATGAGTCGTACTTGCTGCTTGGCTGCATGCTCATAGCTGCCGGGCACGTGTTTTTTGAGATTGCCGGCGTGAACTACAACGCCATGCTGCTGCAGATTTCCACCAAGCACACCATCGGCAAGATCAGCGGCCTGGGCTGGGCGTCAGGCTACCTCGGCGGCATTGTGGCGCTGCTCTTCGTGTATTTTGCGCTGATCAAGCCGGAGGTGGGGATCTTCGGCATCACCTCCGCGGACGGCATGACCTACCGTGCCGTGGCCGTGTTCTCCGCCCTGTGGATCATCATCTTTTCGATTCCCGTGATGCTGGCCATCCCGGAAAGCGAGCCGGACCCGAACGAGCCCCATGTTGGCTTCTTCCAGTCCTACAAGGAGCTTTTCTGGACCATTGCGTTGCTGTGGAAGTCGGAGCGGCACACCGTGTACTTCCTGATTTCCTCCGCCATTTTCCGCGACGGGCTGGCCGCCATCTTCACTTTCGGCGCCGTGCTGGCGGTGGGATCGTTTGGTTTCAAGACCGGGGACGTGCTTATTTTCGCCATCGCCGGGAACGTGGTGGCCGCCGTGGGCGCCCTTTCCGCCGGCTTCTTCGATGACAAGTTCGGCCCCAAGGCCGTCATTGTCACGTCCCTGTGCGGATTGCTGGTTTCCGGCAGCGCCGTGCTGTTTCTCCACGGCAAGACGGCCTTTTGGGTCTTTGGCCTGATCCTGTGCCTGTTTGTGGGACCGGCCCAGTCGTCGGCCCGCACCTTCATGGGCCGACTGGCCCCGGAAGGGCAGGAGGGCGAACTGTTTGGGCTTTACGCCACCACGGGGCGGGCAGTTTCCTTCCTGGCACCGCAGCTCTTTGGCCTGTGCATTGTGCTGTTTGGCGCCCAGCGGTGGGGCATCATCGGCATCTTGGTGGTGCTGCTGGCCGGGCTGCTGCTGCTGTTGCCGGTCAAGGCACCGCCGCACGCCGCAGGGGCGTAACACCCGGGCGCTAGATTTTGGTGCGGTGAAAGTTCTTGAAGGACCGGGAGGCGGTGGGGCCGCGCTGCCCCTGGTAGCGGTTGCCGTACTGGCCCGAGCCGTAGGGGTGCTCCGCCGGGGATGAGAGCTGGAAGAAGCAGAGCTGGCCGATTTTCATCCCGGGCCACAACTTGATGGGCAGGGTGGCCACATTGGACAGTTCCAAGGTGATGTGTCCGGAAAAGCCAGGGTCAATGAAGCCGGCCGTGGAGTGGGTGAGCAGGCCCAGCCGGCCCAGGGAGGACTTTCCCTCCAGCCGGGCGGCCACGTCGTCCGGCAGCGTGACGGTCTCATAGGTGGAGGCCAGCGCAAACTCGCCCGGGTGCAGGATGAAAGCCTCCTCCGGATCCACCTCCACCAGGCGCGTCAGGTCCGGCTGCTCCTCCGAGGGGTCAATGTGCGCGTAGCGGTGGTTGTCGAAGAGACGGAAGTACCTGTCAATGCGCACATCAACGCTGGAGGGCTGCACCATGGCGGGTTCGTAGGGGTCCAAGACAATACGCTTGGCATCGATTTCGGCACGTATGTCGCGGTCTGAGATCAGCACCTTCTAAAAATAGCGCACATGGGCTCCGGGGCTGGTGGCACAGGACTTTTTGGACAGCTTCCGGCGTTATATTTTTGGGCGTTTTTATCTATCCCGCCGCTGCCCGCGGTGCACGACTAAAGTGGGACCATGAATATTGAAGAGACTCCCCTCCCGGGCATCGGTGTCCGGAGGGAGCTGCGGCTCGGAACGGGACGCCGCGTGGGCGTTGTCACCCACCGTGACGGCCACACGGAGCTGATCCTCTCCCGGGTGGACGATCCGGACACCTGCGCCGCGTCCATTCCGCTCAGCGCCGAGGAAGCCTCCGCCCTGGGCTCGTTGCTGGGCTCGGCGCAACTCATCGCGCAGCTGGCGGCGGAACAAAAGGACGTCCCCGGCGTCACAACCCACCAAATCCTGGTCCGCCCGGGCAGCACCTTTGCCGAGCGGCCCCTGGGCGACACTCAAATGCGCACCCGCACCGGCACCTCCATCGTGGCCTTGCTGCGGGACCATGAGGTCATTGGCTCCCCCCGCCCGGATGAAGTGCTGAAGACCGGGGACATGGTGGTCATTGTGGGGACCGATTCAGGACTCTTGGAAGCTGCTGCAATACTGCAGTCCCGGCCATAGGGTCCACCATGGATCCGACCACGCTCTCCCTCATCCAGTTAGGCGTAGTTTTCTTTGCGCTGGGATTTTTGGGACGCCTGGCCGGACGCATTGGGATGTCCCCTGTGCCGCTGTACCTGCTGGGCGGGCTGGCATTTGGTGAGGGCGGCCTGGTCAACCTGGGCGGGATCGACGGCTTCGCCCACATCGCCAGCGAAATCGGTGTCATCCTCCTGCTGTTGATGCTTGGCCTGGAATATACGGCCAAGGAACTCGTCACGGGCCTGCGGCAATCCTGGATGGCCGGGTTGCTCGATTTGGTGCTGAACATGCTCCCCGGCATTGCCATCGCCTTGATCCTGGGCTGGGGACCCGTGGGCGCACTGGTGATGGCCGGCATCACCTACAGTTCGTCCTCCGGCATCATTGCCAAGGTGTTGGGAGACTTGGGGCGGCTGGGAAACCGTGAAACACCCGTGGTGCTTGCCGTCCTGGTAATCGAGGACCTGGCCATGGCCGCCTACCTGCCCATTCTGACGGCGGTTCTGGCCGGGGTGTCGCTGCTGGGCGGGTTGACGGCACTGGGCATTTCCCTCGCCGTCATCTCGGCCGTGCTGGTCGGGGCCCTGCGCTACGGACACTTGGTCTCCACAGTGCTGGACAGCCCGGACAGGGAATCCTTCCTGCTCAAGCTGCTGGGGGCAGCGCTGCTGGTGGCCGGCATTGCCTCCGCCCTGCAGGTCTCCGCCGCCGTCGGCGCGTTCCTGCTCGGCATCGCCATCTCCGGTGGTACAGCGGAGAATGCCACCCGCGTGCTGGAACCCTTGCGGGACCTCTTCGCCGCCATGTTCTTTGTACTCTTCGGCCTGAACACGGACCCGCGCACCATTCCCCCCGTTCTGGGGTTTGCCCTCCTGCTGGCCGTGGTAACTGTCGCCACGAAGGTCATTACCGGCTGGTGGGCCGCCTGGCAACAGGGCATAGCGGTCATGGGCCGGGCCCGCGCCGGCGCCGCCTTGATTGCCCGCGGTGAATTTTCCATCGTCATTGCCGGGCTGGCGGTCGCTTCCGGCGCCGTGCCCGCCGAGCTGGCCGCCCTGGCCACCACCTACGTGCTGATCATGGCCGTTTTCGGCCCCGTTGCAGCCCGTTTCGTGGAGCCCCTGGTGCGCCTGTTCCAGGGCAAAAAGCAGCAAAACGATCCCGAGCTGATTTTCTAGCATGCCGCCCGGGCGGCCGGCACAGTGTACAAAGCACCCCTGAACATCCGCTAGACTTTTGTTCGATGTCCCCACTGCTTGACGGGGACGCTTCAGTGCGGGCGTAGCTCAATGGTAGAGCGCTAGCTTCCCAAGCTCGATACGCGGGTTCGATTCCCGTCGCCCGCTCAGCGCAAGTCTGGTGCCCCGGCCGTTGTCCACAACGTCCGGGGCACCCAGCCGTTTAACAAGCCAGTGCGTGTAGGGTCAGGGCTATGGGACCATCTTCGGTTCCACCTTAGGGAGCTGACATGGGCGACAAATCACCACGGCAAACTGCATCAAAAAAGTCCAGCAAGTCCATCAAGGAAAAGCGCGCAGACAAGCGCGCCGGCGAAGCGGGGCCCAGCATCGCCGACAAGCCCACCCCCGCAAAGAAAAAATGACGGCCGCAAGCTCCGGGCTGCGGCTCGGCGTCATTGGCACCTCGCGCAAGCCTGATGAGCGCCGCGCGCCGATTCATCCCGAGCACTTTTCCCGCATCGAGGCTGACATCCGCGCCCGCATGGTGGTCGAGGAAGGTTACGGGGAGCAGTTTGGCATGTCAGATGGTGCCCTCGCGGAGCTGGTGGGCGCCGTGTTCCGGCGGGAAGAGGTGGTGGCGGGTGCCGACGTCGTGCTTCTGCCCAAGCCGCAGGCCTCTGACCTGGCGGAACTGCGCGACGGCCAGGTGCTGTGGGGCTGGCCGCACTGTGTCCAGGACCGTGAGATCACCCAGCTGGCCATTGACAAGAAGCTGACCCTGATCGCCTTTGAAGCCATGAACCACTGGGCGTCCGACGGCGGTTTTGGCCTGCATGTCTTTCACAAGAACAACGAGCTGGCCGGGTACTCCTCGATCATGCATTCGCTGTCGCTGATTGGCTCCACAGGCGATTACGGGCGCCGGATGAAGGCCGTGGTGATCGGCTTCGGGGCCACCGCCCGCGGCGCCGTCACAGCACTGAATGCCTTGGGCATCCGCGAGGTGCAGGTGCTTACCAGCCGCAGCGTGGCCGCCGTGGCTGCGCCGATCCACTCCGCCGAAATGGTGCAGTTCGATTTCGCGCCCGAGCCTCCCCACACCGGATTTGTCATGCTCGACGACGGCGACGCCCCCTTGGCAGCGTTCCTCGCCGAGGCGGACATTGTGGTCAACTGCACGCTGCAGGACCCGAATGCGCCCATGACGTACCTGACGGAGCCAGACCTGGCCGGATTCCGTCCGGGCAGCCTGATTGTGGATGTTTCCTGCGACGAGGGCATGGGCTTTAGCTGGGCCCGCAACACCAGCTTCACCGATCCGATGTTTACGGTGGGCGACAACGTCAACTACTACGCCGTGGACCACACCCCCAGCTACCTGTGGAACTCGGCCTCGTGGGAGATCAGCGAAGCCCTGTTGCCGTTCATTGAACCGGTGCTGGCCGGCCCGGCGGCCTGGGCGGAAAACGACACCATCCGGCGCGCCATTGAAATCCGCGACGGCATCATCGTCAACCCGGCCATATTGGAGTTCCAGCGGCGCCGGGCAGACTACCCCCACCTGCCGGTGGCGTAGCGCGCCCCCGGCCAGTGGTCACCCGGCCGCTGGGGGTAGGATCGGCTCGAAAAGCTCCACCAGGTTGCCGGACGGGTCCTCCACCAATACCTGCCGGCCCCCGACTCCCTGGACCACGGAGCTGCGCAGCGGCACGCCCGCGGCTTGGAGGCCGGCCGCCTGCGCAGCAACGTCCGCCACTTGCAGGGAGATTCTGTTCCACCCGCCGGGAACGGGGAGCGTGCCATCCGCCAGGGCCCGGCCGCCCCCTCCCGGTGCACCGTTTAGATCCGTGGCGCCGGGGGCGCTGAGCAAAAGGCGCAAGGCGCCGCGGGACAGCATGGCGAATCCCGGAGCCGGGTGCATTACCTCCACAAACCCCAGCTGCCCCACGTAAAACCCAATGGCGGCGTCGACGTCATTGACAATGTACCGAACGCTGGCTTGTTCCATGGCCACACTCCTTCTAGCTATCCCTATCCCCCACGGTACGCCCGGCGCGTAGCATGGAGGCCATGGTTGATTCCCTGACCAGGGACCAGCGCCACAGGGTCATGGCGAACATCAAGAGCAAGGACACCAAACCGGAAATGCAGGTGCGCCGGCTGCTTTTTGCGGCGGGCTACCGCTACCGGCTCCATGCCGTGGGTTTGCCCGGCACACCGGACATCGTCTTCACTGCACGCCGCAAGGCCATTTTTGTCAACGGTTGCTTTTGGCATTCGCATTCGTGTCCCAATGGCACCCACAAACCGCAGACCAACCCCGAATTTTGGGAGGCCAAGCGCGCCCGTACGGTGGAGCGGGACGCCCAGGCACTGGCCCTGCTTGACGGCCTGGGCTGGGGCACCATCACGGTGTGGGAGTGCGGGCTGAAGGACATGGACCAAGTGGCCGCGGCACTATTCAGCTTTTTGGGGCCGGCCCGCACTTAGCGGAACTGGCGAACCAGCGGGCATTCAAAGGGATCTACGGCGGAGAGCCCCACCCGGTTCAGGTACCTGACCACGATGGCGTAGGACTGCAGCAGCCCGGTTTCCGTCAACGCAATGCCGTTCCTACCGCAGGCCTCGCGCACCAGGGCGGTGCTGCGCCGCAGCTCAGGCCGGGCCATGTCCGGGAACAGATGGTGCTCCACCTGCCGGTTCAGCCCGCCCATGAGCGTGTCCATAAAGATCCCGCCGCGAATATTGCGGCTCGTCACCACCTGGCGGGTCAGGAAATCAACGCGGCTGCCGGCCTCCAAAATGGGCATCCCTTTGTGGTTCGGTGCAAAGGACGCCCCCATGTAGAAGCCAAACACGCCCATCTGCACGCCGATGAAGGCCAACGCCATACCCCAGGGCAGCATGAGGAACAGCACCACCAGCAGTGCACCAAAGCGCAGCACCAACAGGCCGATCTCCACATAGCGGAACCGCACGCCGCGCCGGCCAAACAGCGTCTTGGCCGAGTCCAGGACCAGGCTGAACCCCAGGAACAGGATCAGGGGAAACAGCAGCGCCCCCTGGTGCCGGGTCACGACGGCGGCAAACCCGCGCTTGCTGGCCGCACCTTCCTCATGGAAGGCGACCACGCCGGTGTGGATGTCCGGGTCCTTGCCCTTGGTGTTGGGATTTTGGTGGTGCGCCGTATGCTTCTTCACCCACATGGCATAACTCATGCCCACCAGCAGCGGCCCCAAAATCCGCGCCGTCCAGTCGTTCGTCCGCCCGGAGGCGAAGATTTGGTGGTGGGCTGCCTCGTGGCCCAAAAACGCGAACTGGGTGAACAGGACTCCCAGCGCGGCCGCGATCAGCAGCTGGTACCAGGTCTGCCCCAAGAGCACGAACCCGGTCCCGACGGCCCCCAGCGCCAGCACCAGGATGGCGAACACCATCCCATAAAACGCACGACGGCGGCGCATGAGTCCCGCTGTCCGCACCGTTTTCAGCAGGGCTGAGTACGTTTCGACGACGTGGTTGGGATTTGTGGGCATGGTGTCACCGGCGTAGGTCAGGGTCGACCAATCAAGCCGGCAATGAAAGCGTAGTTTCTACGTGGTTTAAGTCTAGGTCCGGTGGCTGGGAATGTAATCTATGAATTTTTCGGCACTATGAACAGGGGCGCCCGCAGGCTGCGGAGATTAACCTTCAGGGCCAGGTGGCCGCGGCGGGCCAGCGTGATTCCGATGGTAGCGGCTGCCAGCGCCGGCATGCCGCCGGCCACCAGCATGGCCCAGTGGACGCCGAGGTGCTCGGCCAGCCAGCCCATGAGAGGGCCGCCCAGCGCCTGTCCACCAATGAGCACCATGATGTACAGGCTCATGACGCGGCCACGGACCAGCACGTTGGTGGACATTTGCACCAGCTGGTTGGAACTGGTCAAAAAGAGCAGTGACGCAAAGCCCGCCACCACCATGACGATGCCAAACGTAACCATGTTGGGGGAAAGCGACGCCAGCATCAGCACCACGCCGTAGACACCGGCAGCCGTAATCACCGAGCGCAGGCGCAGCACGGCAAACCGGGTCGAGGCCAAGGCTCCCATGAGCGCCCCGAGCGCAACCAGGGTGTTCAGCAGGCCGTAGCCTCCGGCACCGGCGTCGAACACGTTGTTGGCGTAGGCCGCCATCAGCACGGCCAGGCTCAGGCCAAACACGGAGATGAAGCCGGCCATCACGGCCGGCCAGAAGATGGTGGGCTTGGATCGCAGGTACCGCACCCCTTCCATGAGCTGGCCCTTGGAACGCTTGGCGGGGGCCGACTTGATGAGCTCGCCGGGGCGGATCAGGATCAGGGAAATGACGGTGACCGTGCAGGCCAGCGCGTTAACTGCGAAGGCCCAGCCGCCACCCACTGCCGTGATCAGGACACCGCTGACGGCCGGGCCGATCATCCCGCCCATTTGGAAAATGGAGGAGTTCAGGCTGATGGCGTTGCGGAGCTGCTTCGGCCCCACCAGTTCATTGACGAAGACCTGGCGGGCGGGTTGGTCGGCCACCACCACCAGGCCCAGGATGAAGGCGATGAGATAGACGTGCCACACCTGCAGGTGACCCGTCAGCGCCAGGGTGGCCATGATGGCGGCCAGTATCCCGGCGGAGCCCTGGCTGATCATCAGGATCAGGCGCTTGGAGTACCTGTCCGCCAGAATTCCGCCCAGCGGCATGAGCACCAGGGACGGGATGAACTGCATGAACACGGTGATGCCCACGGCGGTGACGGAACCGGAGAGTTCCAGCACCAGCCAGTCCTGGGCCACGCGCTGCATCCAGACGGCGGTGACGGCCAGCAGGTTTGCCGTGGCAAACACGCGGTAGTTGCGTATTTTGAGCGAGGAAAAGGTTTGGCTCCACGGCGGGCGCGTGGTCACCATGTTGATGGGGGCGGTCAGGGCAGCATTCGGGGTTGCTGGTGGGGGCGTCAACGCTTTAATCCTGGGCTGGAAGGGTTTTTGGGGGGTCCTGCCGTTAACACTACGGAAGCATTCTTCATAGGGAAGAGGTATGGTGCCTATAAGTACCATTGCGAATCGTAATCGTGAGGTGATTTCCGAATGCATGACACCCCCTCTTTTGACCCGGCCCAGCTGAAAAGCTTCCTGGCCGTGGCCCAAACACGCAATTTCACGCGGGCGGCGGAACGGCTGGGCATCAGCCAGCCCACCGTCAGCCAGCACGTGCGCAAACTTGAGCAGGCGGCCGGGCGAATCCTGGTGGCGCGGGACACCCGCGACGTGCGGCTGACCGACAATGGGGACGCCATGGCCGGCTTTGCCCGCACCATCCTCGCCGCCAATGACGCCGCCACCCGCTACTTTTCCGGTGCCGCCATGCGCGGGCGGCTGCGCTTCGGCACGGCGGACGACCTCGCCATTACCGGGCTCCCCCGGATTCTGCGCGAGTTCCGCCAGCTGTACCCCCAGATCAACCTGGAGCTGACCGTCAGCCAGAGCGACCAGCTGCACCGGCGGCTCCAGGCCGGGCTGCTGGACCTGGTATTCGTCAAATGGGTCTCCGGCGCCCAGGAAGGCGAAGTGGTCAAGACGGACCCGTTCGCCTGGGTGGGGCTGGAACAGACAGTGCTTGAACCGGGAGCCCCCGTGCCCGTCATCGTGTACCCGGCACCGAGCCTGAGCCGGAAACTGGCGCTGGATGCCCTCGAGAAAGTGGGCCGGACGTGGCGGGTCACGTGCACCACCAAGCAGATCAGCGGAGTTCTTGCCGCACTCCGGGCCGGAATTGGCATTGCCGTCATGCCCACCTCCCTGGTGCCTGACGACCTGAAAATCATCACGAAACGCTTTGACCTGCCGCCCGTGGGAGACGTGGACTTCACCTTGATCCGCAACCCGCTGGCAAACACTGAGGTGGTGGACGCGCTGACCCGGGCCATCATGGGCCGCAAGCTGACTCCCGTGGGCCGCAGATAGCGATATGTTTCGGCTATGGCCCCGCTCACAGCAACCTGCAAGGCCCCCGCGGTAGACTGGAGGCGTTATGAACCGAACCATGTTTAAGTCCAAGATCCACCGCGCCACCGTGACCCACGCCGACTTGCACTACGTTGGTTCCGTCACCGTCGACGCCGATCTGCTGGACGCCGCAGACATCCTGCCCGGCGAATTGGTCTCCATTGTGGACATCACCAACGGAGCCCGGCTGGAGACGTACACCATCGCGGGCGAGCGCGGCTCGGGGGTCATCGGCATCAACGGCGCCGCCGCCCACCTGGTCAATGTGGGCGATCTGGTCATTCTGATCACCTACGCCCAAATGTCCATTGCCGAGGCGCGCGACTATGTTCCCGCCGTAGTCCACGTGGATGCCAACAACAAGATCGTCAAGCTGGGCACCGACCCGGCCGAGGCCATCACCGAGGGCCTGTCCCGCCCAGCCCTCGCCGCACGGTAGGCGAGTCCCGGCACCTGCCCTGGCGCCGCCGTCGTGCTTCCCGGCGAATCCGACAGGCTGACCGCTATTGTTCCTTTGGCGGCCGGAATGCGCTTTCTCGGCATAGGCTAGGGACGTGCCCGCCGTGAACGCCACCCTGCAAACCCCGCCATGCTAGCTGTCATCGAGGGGTTTTCGGTTGTCTGGCTGATTATCCTGGTCGGCTGGTTTGTGGGCAGGCAAAAAGTGCTGGGCGAGAATGCGCCAGAGGTCCTGAGCCGGCTGTCATTTTTCGTGGCCAGCCCTGCGCTGCTGCTGGAGACCCTGTCCAAGGCGGACCTGGCGGAAGTGTTTTCCGCGCCGCTGCTGGCCGCGGCCCTGAGCGCCGTCATGACCGGCGGGCTGTTTTTCCTGATCAGCAGGCTGTGGCTGCGGCGCTCGGTCAGCGAGGCGCTGCTCTCCGCAATGTCCTCCTCGGTGGTCAATGCCGCCAACCTGGGCATCCCCATCGCGGCCTACGTTTTGGGCAATGCCGCGCTGATTGCGCCCGTGCTGATTTTCCAGCTGGCGTTTTACACCCCGTGTTACTTGTTGCTGCTGGACACCACCACCAGCGGGCGCAGGGCCACCCCGGGCCGGGTGTTCCTGCAGATTTTCCGCAATCCCATGATTCTGGGCACCCTGGTGGGCCTGGTGCTGGCAGCCACGCACTGGAAACTGCCGGCCCTGGTTGCCGAGCCCGTGCACCTGATTGGCGGCGCGGCCATTCCCGCCATTCTGATCGCCTTCGGCATGTCCCTGGGCAGCAGCAAGCCGCTGGCAGCCAAGGACGGCTGGCGGACTGACACCTTGCTGGCCACCGGGTTCAAGCTGGCGCTGCACCCCGTGGTTGCGTACCTGCTGGGGCGTTTTCTCATCGGCATGGACGGCGCCGCGCTGTTTGCCGTGGTGGTGGCCGCGGCCCTGCCCGCCGCCCAAAATGTCTATGTGTCCGCGCAGCGCTACCAGGTGGGCGTGACAGTGGCGAAGGACACCGTGCTGGCCACCACCATTTTGGCCATCCCGGCCATGTTTGTGGTGGCGCTGCTGCTGGGGTGATGACCCGTCACTTTGAAACGCGACCCCGTCAGCCCCCCCAACGGCGCTCCACTTCATGGTCCCGGCGCCGCGGACATCCCCCACGCAGATACAAGACGCAGGATGTGACGGCGGGTACGCTTTCGTTATGGCTACCAAGACACCCGCAGAGATCGTCTCATCCCTTCAGGCCGGCTACACGTTCAGCGGCTCATCCATCGCCCTTGGGGCCGCCATTGTGGACGGCGCCGTCCACCCCGAGGCGCAGGTCAGCCTGCCACTGGCCATGATGAACCGGCACGGCTTGGTGGCCGGGGCCACGGGCACCGGCAAGACCGTCACCCTGCACATGATGGCCGAGCAGCTCTCCACCGCCGGCGTGCCTGTGTTCATGGCGGACATCAAGGGCGACCTCACGGGGCTGGCCACGGCAGGCACGGGCAGCGACAAGCTCACGGCCCGGACCCAGGGAATCGGACAGCAGTGGGAATCCAAGGCATTCCCCGTGGAATTCCTGGCCCTGGGCGGGGCCGGGAACGGCGTGCCCGTGCGCGCCACCATCACCAGCTTCGGCCCCATCCTGCTCTCCCGCGTGCTGGGCCTGAACGAGACCCAGGAATCCAGCCTGCAATTGGTGTTCCACTATGCGGACACCAAGAGCCTGGAACTGTACGACCTCAAGGACCTGCGCGCCGTCATCCAATTCCTCACTTCCGATGAAGGCAAGGCGGACCTGGAGGAGCTGGGCGGGCTGTCCAAGGCCACTGCCGGCGTCATCCTGCGCAACCTGATCACCCTCGACGCCCAGGGCATGAGCGACTTCTTCGGCATGCCGGAGTTCGACACCGCCGAGCTGCTGCGCACCGCCCCGGACGGCCGCGGCGTGATCACCTGTCTGGAACTTCCCAGCGTGCAGGACAAGCCCCTGCTGTTCTCCACCTTCCTCATGTGGCTCCTGGCGGACTTGTTCCGCGACCTTCCCGAAGTGGGCGACGCCGACAAGCCCAAGCTCGTGTTCTTCTTTGACGAGGCGCACCTGCTCTTTACGGGCGCCAGCAAGGCCTTCCTGAACGCGATCACCCAGACCGTGCGGCTGATCCGTTCCAAGGGCGTGGGCATTTTCTTCGTCACCCAGACCCCCAAGGACGTTCCCGGCGATGTCCTGGCCCAGCTCGCCAACCGGGTCCAGCACGCCCTGCGCGCCTTTACCCCCGACGACGCCAAGGCGCTGAAGGCAACTGTTTCCACGTTCCCGGTCAGCGACTACAACCTCGAGGAAGTCCTCACCTCGGCCGGCATTGGCGAGGCCGTGGTGACGGTCATGAATGAAAACGGCGCTCCCACCCCGGTGGCCCTGACCCGCATGCGCGCCCCGGGTTCCGTGATGGGCCCGGCCGCCGACGACGCCGTCAAGGCCGTGGTGGCCGCGTCCTCGCTGCTGCCCACCTACGGGACGGCCGTCGATCCCGTCTCGGCCTACGAAAAGCTGCAGGGG